>JBPCXM010000170.1:0-5812 GCA_051008535.1 Pseudomonadales bacterium
CCGGCTTGCTGGTAGCGGTTCAGCAAGACGTGCAGCGCCTCCAGCTTGTTATTCACCGGGTCTTGATCGCCAGCAAAAATATACAGCGGCAGTTCTTTGGGGATTTCGTTTAGCCGTTCGGCCTCCGTAGTAACGGCGTTGCTACGCAGCATATCCAACCAACTGCCGATGCACAGATCGAAGCCGCAAAAAGGGTCGTCAATATAGATCTGCACTTCATTTGCGTCGGTACTTAACCAATCGTATTCGGTGCTGGCGTCGGGGAATTCCGTATTGAATTGGGCGGTCATCATCTGCGCCATTATCTCACTGGGCGCTTGCCTGCCGTATTGTTTGACTTCCTCTTCCAGCACAGGGACGACTTCGGCGAAGGCATCGGCCACGGTCGAGCCGCTGAGTATCGCAGCCTCCACTGTGCCGCCGTGTTCTATCAGGTATTGTTGCGCCATCAGCGAGCCCATGCTGTGGCCCATCAATGCGACAGGCTTGCCATGTAGTTGGTCGCGAATAAGATTGTTCAGTATGTGCAAATCATTGACGGCAAGATTCCAGCCGTCTTCATCGGCGAAATAGCCAAGCCCATCTGGCTTCGCGGTTTTGCCATGGCCGCGATGGTCGTTAGCAAACACCGCGTAGCCTGCGGCAACCAGTCGTTCGGCGACTCTGCGATAGCGGCCCGCGTGCTCGGCTGCACCATGGGCGATTTGTACTGCGGCCTTCGGTTCTTCCGGCGACCATTGGTAAACGTGTACGCTTACATTGCCCGCGGATGGAAAAGTAAATTGCGTTTCCTCAATTGACATCGGTGTTCTCCTGATCGATAGTCATTTCTCGCCGCTATAATACGCCAAACGGGGCTAGCCGGGGCGGCATCAGGTGCATCGCTAAGCGACGCTGACGTGCTATTGTCCGAGTTGATGTAAATTTTTGTGTATAGTGAATACAATGGCATTGTGGTGAACAAACTTTGTAACCGATTCATTTTAATCACAGCAATACGACGCCTAGGGCCGATCCTTGCATTGTGGACAATGTGTTGGGCAAGTCATGCGATCGCGTGGAATTCGACTGGGCATGCGTTGGTTGTACAAATCGCCCACAACAACCTGTCAGCACCCGAGCGGCAAGCCTTCGTTGCACTACTTAAGCAGCATCCTCGCTTCGAAAGGGATTTTTTGGGCAGTATGCCAGCCGCAATCGCAAATGGCGCCCTCACAGACCAACAGCAGTGGTTGTTTCGCCAGGCCGGTCCTTGGTCAGATAAACCGCGCCACTATCAATGGTGGCTACGCCTTCGCTATCACGCACCGCAATGGCATTTCATCAACCATCCGATTGGGGATCACGGTATCGGGGTAGAGCCAGCGGAAGGCGTACCCAATGTAGGATGGTGGCGCAGATTGCCGCGCGACATGAACGCTGTCCAGGCTGTGCAAGCACACTTAGTGATCGCGCAGGATCCAGCCCAACCTGCAGCTGACCGCGCGCTCTCGATGACCTGGTTGTATCATATTGTCGGCGATCTGCATCAGCCCCTGCACACAACCTCTCTGTTCACGAATAAACGCTTTCGCGGCGGTGACCGCGGCGGCAACGAGATTCCGATCGAAGGGCAGGGTAGCATCCGCAATCTTCATGCGCTGTGGGACAGTTTAGTGGGGGCTAGCGTCAGCGATCGGATTCAGAAGCGCCAGGCAAAACAGATCACGGAGCGCTTCCCGGCGAGCACACTCGCCGCGGCACAATCCACTAATGCCAACATCTGGGTGCGAGAAAGCGTTTTTTTGTCCCGAAACCTGGCCTATGACAAGGCCATTCTTGCTCACGTCAATACGCACGATCGAACGCGAGGTAAGCTCGCTTCGTTGCGCATCACCGAGGACTATATGGTTGTGGCGCGCGAGGTGGCAGAGCAGCGTATAGCGCTTGCCGGTTACCGGTTGGCGGCGATTCTCGCTAAGGTCCTGTCTAGCGATTCAGATCAGTCGCACTAGCTGCTCGATTCTCAATTTAAATGAGCATTGGGGTTGAAAACCCACCGTTTTTCCGATTCTTCTCTCTGATTTTTTAAAGCTCGATTTTATTCAACACAAAAAATCGTTAAGCTGCTTGGCTCTTAACTCAGCACTATAAAGGTAATGAAATGAATCGCTTATTGAATAAAACCGCCATCATCACCGGCGCCGCTTAAACGAGTGGGTGAAAGTAGTTAGATTGCTTATATGTCGTTGTTTTTGGCATCAGATGAAAGTTCTTACTCTACCGGTAGTGAATTCGTCGCCGATGGCGGCTGGTTTGCCGGCGATGTGATGTAGCGGTTCCTCAATGGATTCAATCATTATCGTACAACGCCAAGCCCAGCAATCCCGCGCTGATTTCAATAAACATGTTATCGCAGCTACTGCCAAACTAGTAACCGGCCCAGCGACGCGTATTACCGCGTACACCATTGATCGCGATGGGGCAGCCTTACACAACATGATTGCTGGCGAGCAAACGCCGCTGGTAGACGCGTTGATCCTGGTTGCCGGTGATGCCGATGTTGTACCACTCGTCACCACAGAGCTGACAGATCACAGCTGCCAGGGATTTGCGGGTGAAATTCGCTATATGAAGCAATACCCGGCAGATGCCGTGGTGGAAGGCCAAACCCGAGGTCTTTTTATGATTACCCCAACCCGGCGCCGGCAGGGGATGAGCCGCGCTGACTTCAACCGCCACTGGCGCGACAACCACGGTCCAATGGCCGAGCGAATTCATGTTGGCATGTGGGATTACTACCAGGTGTTTTTCGAACACCGGCTCGCTGGTCCCGATAATCACTACGACGGGATTTCGCTAATGGGCTTTCCCGATCAAGATGCGTTCTTTGCCGGACTGTTTGCTACGCCGGAAGGTCAGGCAGAAATAGAGGCGGATATTGAAAGATTTCTGGACCTTAATGATGTTTACCCTGCCTTTTTGGTTGAAACCGTGATACAAAGTTAAGCTATAACATCCATAATTAATTAACGGGGTTAGCAATGATCTGCTATCGTAATACTCTGTTGTCGATTGCCGTTGTTTTTTCCGCACAAGCTATTGTACTGCCAGTACCCGCTGTGCACGCTCAGACCTTAATGCTTGAAGAGATTATAGTTACCGCGCGTAAGCGCGAGCAGAGTATGCAGGACGTGTCGGTGGCGGTAACCGCATTGCCGGAAAACATTTTAAAAGATTCGATACTAGCCAATTCTGAAGACCTGACTGCACTTGTTCCCAGCTTGAACTTGCAGAAGGGTTCCAATCCCAGGCAAACATCTTTCAATATCCGCGGCATCGGTACCCAGTCATTCAGCTCTGGTGTTGAGCCCAGCGTTTCCACTGTGGTGGACGGCGTGGTGATGGGGCGTTCCGGAATGGCGTTTATGCAGTTGCTGGATGTGGCGCGGGTCGAGGTATTACGGGGTCCGCAGGGTACGCTTTTCGGTAAGAACTCATCCGGCGGCGTCGTGCATATCATTTCCAAAGACCCTGGTGATGAATTCGAGGCTGAGGTATTGGCCACTGCTGTGGAGCGTAGCGAGTACCGTGCGGGTTTTACGGTCTCCGCTCCCATTTCCGAGAGCGTTGGTTTTCGTTTATCTGGATCGGGAGTAAAAGACGAGGGATATCTAAAAAACGAATTTAATGGTGAAGATATCAATAAGACTGATGAATGGAGTATTCGCGGCAAACTCCGCTTCACCCCCACAGAGAGCTTGGACTTGAAATGGAGCAGTGACTACAGGCGCAAGGATGGCGATTGTTGTACCTCTACAATACGCTCTATTAACCCGTTCTTATCAGCGACCGACGCCCAAATTCAAGAACAGAACAGATTGCGGGCACTGCTTTTACCCGTTGTTCCTTCGGAGGAGAACACTCGAGTAAATGAGGATGCGGATAGTTTTATTGATAGCGAAGTATCCGGACATGCTCTCGAGATCAACTGGGATATTGGCGAGCATACATTGACCTCAATTACTGCTATTCGCGACTGGGAGCAGGTGACAATGGGTGACACCGATGGTACACCGGAGCAGGGAATAATTATTCAATCGGCAGACGATGAACAAAGCCAATTTACCCAGGAGCTTCGGATAACATCGCCCGCAGATCAGTTTGCATCGTATGTGGCCGGTCTTTACTACTTTGATTTAGAATTGGACAGGCAGTTTTTACGTACCTTATTTCCACTGACCCCTGCGATTAGCGGTACCGCTATATCCGATATCGCCGTGGATTCCTTAAATTACGCGGCCTTTGGTGAGGTAACCTTTAATATCAGTGAGAATTTTCGGGTAATCACCGGTACGCGCTTTACCCACGACGAAATTGAATTTGATTTTGTGCGTACCAGCACTTCACCTTTCACGCCTGAGGCGCCTTTTTTTGAAAAAGAAGAATCAGAAGACGATTTCTCAATAAAGGTAGCTGCAGAATGGAATGTATCGGATGCCGTGATGACATATATTTCTTACGCTCAGGGTTATAAAGGCCCAGCGTTTAATGTGGTTGCCGGTAGCACAGAGGAAAACACTAACCCGGTAAGCCCGGAAACTGCCGATGCTTATGAAATGGGGATGAAGTCAAGCTGGTTCGACAGTCGACTCATTTTGAATGTTGCTGTTTTTTATTCCGAGTATCAGGATTTTCAGGCCCAAACTTCGGAAGCGCGACTCATTCTGGATGAAAATGGGAATACACGAGACGTTAACATGGACGGCAACCCTGATACGGCATTTTCCTTTGTGCTGAACAATGTCGGCGAAGTCTCAACACGGGGGCTGGAAGTGGACTTTATAGCTCAGGCCTCCGAAAATTTGTCTTTATTTGGCGGATTGACCCTTGTCGATGCCGAGATAGATTCCTATCCAAACGGGCCATGCAACTTTACCCAGCAGACGCGAGGTATTGGTTTTAATGGGCAAATGACTTGTGAAGCTCAAACCGACCCTTCGATTGCCAGGGCGCAAGACTTATCCGGCGGTGATTTACCCCAGTCTCCGGATTGGAAAGTCACCTTAGCAGCGAACTACACCATTCCTTTCCAGTCTCTACCGTTCGATATCGTACTAAAAGGCAACTATCGCATTCAGGACGAGGTGCAATACGGCATTGAGCAAGATGAATTCACGGTCCAGGATAGTTACGATGTGTTGGATTTGTCGTTTGTGTTACGCGATAAAGATGAGCGCTATTCGATTACTGCTTTCGTCAAAAATGCACTCGATGAATTTTATGTAGCTAGTATTAACGGTAGTGCTCAGCAAATTATTCCAAACGGTTATACACAGCAAGTCCCAAAAACTGCGCGCCGTACCGCGGGATTGGAATTCCGCTACCAGTGGTTTTAGTACTCAGTAACCGAGCAAGCATTGATGAGTAATTCAAAAGGCTACTCATTTTTGCACATAGCGGAAAGCGTGATTACCGCATGATGCGCAAGGTGTTACTAGGGTTGACGTCGTTGTTATTAGCACTATTGTGGCCGCTATCTGTTTTTGCTGCGCCACCCAATATCTTGATTATCTTCAGCGATGACCACGGCGCAGAGGATATGGGCGCCTATGGTAATGCCGTTGTCCAAACACCCAATTTGGACAAACTGGCCAGCGAGGGGATGCGGTTTAACGTAGCATTTACACCCGAAGCAATTTGCACACCGAGTCGGTCTTCACTTTATACCGGTTTATACCCCATGCGCCATGGCGCGCATCGCAATCATACTCAGGTGAACAAGGGCGTCAAAAGCTTGCCCCACTATTTCGAGCCGTTGGGCTACCGCGTA
>JBPCXM010000171.1:0-5910 GCA_051008535.1 Pseudomonadales bacterium
CTGCGTTAAGCGATAAGCAACATGTGGCGCCTGCTCTCGCTGCTTATCGTTGTCACTGTCGCCGGTTACGGCCTGGGCATGATCCTCGGCTGGTACGGCGCCCCCGAAGCCGACGGCAACATCACTATTAAAACCATTAAACCCGAACGTTTGGCTGAACGTCTTAGCACGCAGCGACGCGCTGCTCCAACGCAATCGAGACAACAGATATTGTTTGGCGATCTACACGTACATACAACGTTTTCTAGCGATGCGTTTCGCATGAGTTTGCCATTTGTACAGGGCGAAGGGTCCCACCCGCCCGCGGACGCCTGTGACTACGCTCGCTACTGTTCTGCACTGGATTTCTGGTCTATCAACGATCACGCGGAAGGACTAACACCGGACCTATGGGCCAAGACAAAAGCATCCATCAGGGCATGCAATGCAGTGGCCGGAGATGCCAGCAACCCTGACATGGTGGCATTTCTAGGTTGGGAATGGACGCAATCCAGCGCGACAGCACAAAGTCATTACGGCCACAAGAATGTTTTGTTCCTAGACACCGATGAAGACAAGGTGCCAACACGACCGATCGCCTCGGCATCCAACAAGGCATTTACTGTATTGCCCGCGAAGTTTCGTATGCTGCCACCCTTGTACGACCTGCCCAACCGGCAACGCTATTACGATTACGATTATTCGGTGCGCCAGGTAGGACGCGAAACTGTGTGCGATAGCGCCGCGCCAGGGCCAGCATCACCGGCGGATTGTAAGGAATACGCAGAAACACCGACCGATTTGTTTGCCCAGCTCGCCGCCTGGGACTTCCCCCGTATGGTGATTCCACACGGCAATGCTTGGGGAATCTACACACCGGCCATGTCTAGCTGGGACAAGCAATTGCGTGCAGACATGAACGACCCGTCGGTGCAGTTTTTACTTGAGATATTTTCCGGCCACGGCAATGCCGAAGAGTATCGCGACTGGCGCACCGTCGACTATGCTGCAGATAGTAGTCAAACATGTCCAGCACCGAGTACCAGTTACCTGCCTTCGTGCTGGCGGGCGGGAGAGATCATCTACCAGCGGTGTGCACAAGAGGGCGAGGCAGAGGCGGAATGCCAGCAGCGCGCCGGCGCCGCTCGAGAACTATATGTGTCGCGCGGCCTGGCTGGATGGCTTACCGTGCCAGGCGCAACAACGGCAGATTGGCTGGACGCGGGTCAATGCCGTGATTGTTATCTTCCTGCGTTTAACTATCGCCCGGCCGGGTCCGCTCAATACGCACAGGCGGTTACCAATTTTGACGAACCGAAAAATCCTCTCCGCTTTCGTTTCGGTTTTATAGGCTCCAGTGATAATCATTCGGGCAGGCCAGGCACCGGCTTCAAAGAACAGCCACGGCGCAACGTTGTTGATTGGTGGGGTTATTTCGACAAGGCCTCACAGGCACGCTTTGGTACCGATACCGGACCACCGGTTTCTAAGGCAGCGCCACCAGATATGAGCCGAGTCGATCCCTTCGGAATGCTCGAGTTGGAACGCCAAGCCAGCTTCTTCCTGACTGGCGGATTAGTAGCAGTGCACGTACCCTCTCGCGATCGCCAGTCCATTTGGAATTCACTACAACGCAAGGAAGTCTATGCAACCAGTGGTGAACGTATTTTGTTGTGGTTTGATTTATTGAACAACGATACCACGAGTGATTCCTCTACTCTGCCCATGGGATCCGAAACCATTATGTCTTCGCTGCCACGCTTTCGCGCTACCGCCGTCGGCGCATTTAAACAATTGCCCGGCTGCCCTCAGGATGCTAGTGCGGCGCTATCCGAGCAACGTCTGCAAAGCCTCTGTCGTGGCGAGTGCTACAACCCTTCCGACGAACGCCAGCGCATCACGCATATCGACGTAGTGCGTATATTGCCGCAAATGCAGGCCGGAGAACCGATCGCACCGCTGATCACCGACCCTTGGAAACGCTTCAAATGCGAGCCAAGTGCGCAGGGCTGCACCGTTGAGTTTGAAGATCCTGACTTTTCAGCCAACGCACGCGACGCGGTGTACTACGTGCGTGCCGTGCAGGAACCGGATGCGATGATCAATGCGGACAACCTGCGCTGCGAGCACGACAAACAGGGCAACTGCGTCGCCGTCAATCCCTGTTACGGTGATTACCGAACCGCTGATGATGATAACTGCCATACAACGGAGGAGAGTAAGGCGTGGTCGTCGCCTATTTTTATTGACTACCGGGAATAGTAGTAACCTTCCTAACTAGCACTTACGTCAACGAAGCCCCCCAACGTCATAAGACTGGTACTGAAGATACGATGCGCATCGTCTAAATCAATGTCGTCATCAAAATAGACCGCCGAGCGTAAGCCCATCATCAATGAGTAGGCGACTTCGGCGGCGTCCTTTGAACTTGCCATCAGTAATGCCGGCGAGTTATCAAAAATGTCAACCAGATAGGCTTTGCAACGCGCGTCAAAATCCGCCTTGGTCACGCGTAATACATCGTCATTGACGGCGGCGCCAAAGCACTCGAACATAAATCCGATTTCCGACTTGGTGGTCCTCTCCCCTTTAAACCAGAAGTCCGCCAGCAGCTTGATTTGCTGCTGCTGTGATTCGTTGCGAAAGCTGTCTATACGTTGCAGAAAGCTGTCCGACACATTTTCAAAGTACTGTTCGAGAATCGCCTCCTTACCCTTGAAGTAATACAACAAATGACTGGCAGACATTCCCGCGCCCGCGGCGACGTCCGCGAGAGTCGTTTTGACATAGCCCTTGCGAATAATGCAAGCATGAAGTGACTTAAAAATGCGTCGCCGGCGCTGGTCGCCGCGTGAGTCGCGCTGATCATCTGCCGGCGCGGAATTGCTGCGTGCTTTTAAATTGCCCATGACGCACAAAATAACACTATGCCCGTGCTGCTGTCAGTACCTGACACGCTGCCGGCTCGAAAAGTAACGGCTCTCAGATTCAGATTGCACTGTATTTCTTGAATATTATTCAATTTGGCCCTAGAATTCTTAAAAATATGCAAAGTCAGGCACTAACACCGGAGTTAAACAATGAATGATGCCAGCGATTCTATTCTGCGTTTAATGAACGAATACTGTTACCGAATTGACAGCGGTGACCTGTCGGGTTTCGCCGAATTGTTTGCTCACGGTAAGTGGCTGGTGCAGGGCGATCCTAGTGGCGGCGACACCGGCACAGAAGAGGTTTTGGCTACGCTGCAAAATATCATCCTCTACGATGGCAAACCCAACACCAAGCATGTGATGACCAATATCCAAGTGGATGTTGACGGTAGTGGCAACACCGCTAACGCCCAGTGCTACATCACTGTCTATCAGGCAGTACCGCCTGATTTTCCCTTACAAGCCATATTTATCGGCCACTACCGGGACCGATTCGAAAAGGTGCAAAACTGCTGGCGATTTGCACTACGGGATATCTCTCCCGACCTGCCAGGCGACCTGAGTCACCACCGCTCTGACTACTGAGGACTGCTCATCTCCACATCCGGAAGCGGGTTGAAATAATGCATCTGAACATCGCGCCGGGCAATTTTCCAGATACCGCTGCGTCGTTCAAAATTATCTTTGTAGGTTGCTCCTACCATCTGCACGACCCCATCAGGCGCCGCACCCATACAATCTACGTCACTTCTGCCAACCGCATGGTCAGCGTCTAAAAACTCTATACGCAAATTGGTGGTGAGATGATTAGTTTCCCGCCAGGCCGGGTAAAGCACCTCAAATACTGCTTTACGAATACCCTCATGGCCGGCAAAATCTCCGAAGGGATTGCCGATCGCCCACACCGCGTCCTCGTGCCATATGGCTACAAACCGCTCCCAGTCATGGCGATCAAACCCAATACAGTAATCACTTACCAGGTCTCTCATCGCCTGCCGACTTTCCAGCTCATCAACACGCGCTAACAACAGCTCCACTTGTGCCGCAAGCGTTTTAGGTTCGCTGTTCACAAATCACCTCTTAAGCCTGAATTTACCGGGGAACCTCTCAACAAGTCTTATGCTACTCCGTGTGTACTCATACTATAGGCCCGATTTTCCAGCCTCTCTTTGCATCGGAGCGTACTCAGCAAAACGAGGACCTCCGGGCATGGCACCCGTCGTCACGCCCGCATCCGTCGTTAGAGTATGTCCACTGGTATAACCAGACTCATCGCTGGCGAGCCACAGAGCTGCATTGGCTACATCCTCCGCAGTCCCCGCTCGATTGATCAATGGCGACTCGTCGGCCAGCATCTTGGTTGCTTCATCAATCGCCTCGTGATCATGTAGATAGGCCTCAGCAACCATGGAGGTTGCCACGCTATAAGGCGCGATAGCATTGACTCGAACGCCATACCCGCAGAGTTCGGCGCTGACGTTTTTAGTCAAGCCCACCACGGCGTGTTTTGCCGCTGCATACGCGTGGGGGCCCAGACCCCCGGTAACACCGGCAACACTAGACATGCTGATTATTGAACCCGAACCTCGTGGTTTCATGACCCGGGCCGCATGCTTCATACCATAAAACACACCATTCAGAAGCACATCGAGGGTTGCCGACCACTCGGCAACAGGCGTAGTATCAATAGGCCCGATCGCACCAACGATGCCGGCATTATTGAACATCACATCCAGTTGGCCAAATTTGCTGACTGCAAGATCAACCAGTTTTGCGATATCCTCTTCCGAGGTGACGTTGCACTGGGCAAAAACGGCGACATCGCCGAGCTCGTCGGCTAATGCGCTTCCCTGTTCTGTCTGGATATCTCCCAATACTACGCGACAGCCCTCGGCAACAAATCTTCGCGCAGAGGCTGCACCTATACCGCTGGCCGCCCCTGTTATTACGGCCACTTTTCCATCCAGACGTTTCGACATGATTTTCTCCTGGCTTAGTTCAGTTAAGGTATCAATACCCCTAGAAGGAATTTAGAGATGGCTACTGTGTATCAGTCCTGACCATAAACATCACGGCAGCGATACACCAAATCATCGGCACCACGCTGACCCAACATTTCAGCTGGTATATCAGAAAATCCCTGGGTAGACGGCGGCTGCGTTCGCATCCAATCTGTCAGGCCTGTGCGGTGACTGATCTTCCAAACACCCTCCCGCCTTTGCAAGCGATCGATGTAACGCCCACCTACCAACCAATCCATTTCCGTGTCGTAGGCATTTTCTGCAGCCAATGGATCGCCCTTGGCACGCATGCGGTGATAGGCAGAAAAATAAGTCTCCGCGTAAGCATCATCACCTTCGAGTTCGATAAAAATATTACCCAACTGGTGATGGGTGCGAGTGTGTGTGCGCAGCACATCAAATGCAAAGGCCACAAAATCCAGCGGTGCACCCGGTTTTGAGGGCAGGGACGGGTCGGAAGAAGGTCCCACGAAGCCGTGGGCATGCTGGGAATCGGGGTGAAACACCGAACGCAACAAGCCTTCCTCCATACGATCAATCGCCCGGGCATAGGTCATTATCACGTCGGAAATAGCTTGCTTGTCTAACAACTCTCGCAACTGCTGCTCGCTCATCGGCAATCTCCCAAATGAAAAACGCACGCCTTACTGTGTATAAGGCATGCGCTCGCTACTATTGATCAAACCAAGAGGCGTGACGATCACTCCTCACCAAAGCTGTAAACGACTTCCAGGCCCCAGGTACGAGGCGCGCGCGGGATCGCATAGGCCCATAGACCAGAGACATTCAAACCGTGTGCATAACCGTCTTCATCGGTAAGGTTTCGGCCGAAAAGACTAACTTGTACTCCGTTAATTGCGTAATTTACTGACAGGTCGATCAAATGCTGATCATCATTTGCTAGCTCTGCCCGGTTGGTCTGCTCGACAAAGTGCTCACCAAGAAACTGATAAGAGCCTCTCACCCAGGCTTCGCCA
>JBPCXM010000172.1:0-2902 GCA_051008535.1 Pseudomonadales bacterium
ATGTTGACCGCTGCGCACCGACAGCATTTCGCGAATTCCTGAATATGAACGACTTTCAAATCGTCAAACAGAACGAAGCCAAAGCCAAAAAATATTACCAACTGTACAAAAAGTTCAAGACGGAAGCGGTGTTTCCTCGCCGATACATAGACGCCGTTTACGGCTCGAAATATGCGCGCCATTTTTATACCGACGCAGAGCTTGCCGGATTTCGTCAACGGTTGCACGTTAGCGAATGAACTCCCACCAAGTATGAATATTCTGCAGATCCATTCCAGCGATCACCAAGGCGGCGGGGGCGGCACAATCGCGATGGAGCGCTTGCATTTGGGCTTACGAGATCGCGGCGTTCAGTCGCGTATTATGGCGGGCCGTACGACCACCAAGTCTCAAGACTCGCGTGCTGTGCCACGCAACTTTGCGAGCAATAAACTCGAAGGCCTGCTCGGCCGGGTCAGCCGCGAATTCGGTCTTAACGATGTCAATTATCTAAGCAGTTTCCGCGTCCGCTCTACCAACTTTTACCGGCAAGCTGATCTCGTTCACATTCACGGCACGCATGGGTTTTTCAATTACCTGGCGCTGCCCGGTTTAACCCGCGACAAACCCGCCCTATTCACCTTGCATGATATGTGGCCCATGACTGGCCATTGCTCGCAAAGCATAGGCTGTGAGCGTTGGGCAACCGGTTGTGGCGCATGCCCTCATTTGGATGCGCACCCTGCGGTAAAACGCGATAACACGGCGCTGGAATGGAGGCTCAAGGAGCGCGCCTACAAACGCTCGCAACTAAGTTTTATCACCGTCAGTGGATGGTTGACCAAAATGGCGGAGAAGGGCCTTTTGGCACCATACCCGGTTCACCATATTCCGAACGGAATCGACACGTCAATTTATGAGCCTATCGATCCACAAAAATGCCGCGAAGCGCTGGGAATTGGTGACGCCCGTTACGTGATTATCTTTGTTGCCCTTGCGTTGGGCGATAAAAATAAGGGTGGTGATATCGTCGCCAAGGCGCTGACATCCCTGCCGGAAGAGATGAAGCGCGAGACCTGTTTGATTGTTTTCGGTGACGGTGGCAAGGCGCTCAGCGAGCAACTTGGCATGCGCGCCCTCGATCTCGGCTACGTACGCCATGACCGATTGAAAGCGATCGCCTACGCCGCAGCCGACGTTTGCCTGTTCCCAACGCGGGCGGAAGCTTTTGGATTGGTTGTCGCCGAAAGCATGGCGTGTGCGACGCCGGTGCTGTCGTCGAATGTCAGCGCGATCCCGGAATTAGTGCAAGAAGGTGTGACCGGTCGATTGGCCGAGCCTGGCAACGGCGAGCAGTTTGCGAACTTGCTGCAGGAAATGCTCGAAGACACGGCAGGCCGCGAACGCATGGCACAAGCGAGCCGTGAACTGATTGTAGCTGACTACAATCTGGATCAGATTGTCGAACGCCATATTGATTTGTACCGCGAGATTCTTAAGTGAGCACCACGCTGTGCGGGCTGCAATTACGGCGCGGCGTCGCGACTCGAACGCAGGTGCTGATCTTTAAGTGACTGCCATAACGCGGCTTGCCCGAAAAACCCTTGGTTTGCAACGACTGGGCCGCCTGCGCGATACCTTGCTTGGGCGCAATATGCGCTCGGTGCTCAAGTTTGATGATGGCGCGTTCCTGAAGCTTTTTGAAGTCGAATCGGTAGCGGCGGCCTTGGCGCGGGCCGACGTGGATGCAGCCGCTGATGCGTTGATCGACCACTATCGGGCGCGCACGACACCCGAGTGGCCACCCTTTCCCGTGCATATGACTAATGTCGCGCGGCTATCAAGCGATGAGCTGTCAATGCAAGCCGAGCGCCTGCTTGAGCATCGCTTCGAGCTAGCGGCCGAGCCCGAAGTACGATTTGGCGACCGTATAGACTGGAACTACGATCCGACCTCTGATCCGCGACGGCGCTGGGCGCGCGAGTTGCATCGCCATCGTTGGGTCGCTGTTCTCGGTGCTTCTTATCAGCAAACCGGCGACGAACGCTGCGCGGAAAAGTTTGTGCAACTGATCAGCGACTGGATTCAATCTAATCCGCCGCCCGCCACCAAAAACGAAGCGCATATCGTCTGGACGCTGATGGGGGTTGGCATGCGCTGTTCGGTGTGGCCAACGGCGTTCTCCGTGTTTTTCGACTCCCCAGCATTTGATCGCGCCTGCAAGTTGTTGATGCTGCGATCCATTTGTGACCATGCGCGGTTTCTATATCTGTTCAAAACCCACGACAACCATTTGCTGCGCGAGAGTAATGGGCTGGCAGCCATTGCGGCTTCGTTTCCCGAATTTAAGGCGGCAGAAAGCTGGCAGCAACGCGCGTTGGAACGCCTGGCGCAAGAGCTGGAATTGCAGATTAATCCCGACGGATCGCATATTGAAATGTCTACCGGCTATCAATGGCTGGTTGCCGAAGAATTTGAAGCAACACTGGATATTATGCAGCGCGTTGGCTGGTGCCTGCCGTTCGGGCATTTGCATGAATCGCTGCAGCGGATTTACACAATGCTCGTCCAGACCTGCCGTCCAGACGGCAGTTGGCCTCAACTGAGCGATGGTTTTATGGAGGGCTCTCCGCAGTTGCGCGAACGGCTGGCAATTGCGGGAGCCAAGCTGGCGCGCGAGGATTTTACTTTTATCGCGACGGCAGGCCGCGACGGCTTGGCTCCGCAATCAACCTCGACATTATTGCCGTTCGGTGGCCTCGCAATTATGCGCAGCGACTGGTCGCTCGATGCGCTCTACTTGCTGATGGACTGCGGTCCGTTCGGCGGCGTGCATGGCCACGAAGACAAGCTGAGCATCGAGGTCTGCGCCTATGGCCAGCCATTTCTGATCGACCCCGGCACCTATACCTACAATGGCAAC
>JBPCXM010000173.1:0-5898 GCA_051008535.1 Pseudomonadales bacterium
CCCATTACCGAGAGCTTGTGTCCTTCATGCTCGCCGGTGTAGCCCAGCATATTGCGTACATCGGTGACGAGCTCGGCGTTCTGTAGATAATTTTCGGCAATATATTTTGCCCGCAAGGGGTCACCCGGCAATAGGACCCTATCGGCAAATGCGCCGGTGTCGGCGTTAATGTGTTTTGAAGCCATTATTGTGCCCCTGGATTACTGGTTAAGGTTTGTGAGGAGAACCCCCCTTAAGGTTATTCGTTGCTCAAAATATGCGCACCATACCCCCACCCTCAGCCATCGATTATACGCGCGTCGACAATGAGCACTAGTCCTATGCGCGTCAAACCGTTATTAATGGTGTTTGCATGCGATGAGGGCCATTGCTCTTCTTGACAGCACTGTTGCAAAAGTGTCAAATCGGTGCGCATAAATTCGATACTGCGACAAAGATAAGTGCAGCGAGAATCACGACTAGGTAAACTTCCGTCTCGCGCGACTGCCGCCAAGCCGAACGATTTACCTATGTTAAGTCGAGTCCATTTCGTTGCGAGCAAAGCCATAAAAACCTGCGGAGCGATTATCAAATGAAAGCACCAAAATTGAGAACGATAGGCAAGGCATGCGCGTATAACTTTTCTGTTCTTGCTGCGGGTATTACGCTTATCGCCAATGCGCAAGAACAACTCATGCTCGAGGAAATTGTTGTTACGGCGCAAAAACGTGAGCAAAGCCTGCAAGACGTGCCGGCATCGGTCTCTGTTATGTCGGGCGATTCCATTAGAGACTACGTTGGATCCGGTGAAAATATTCGGGCTCTGGCCGGCCGGGTGCCCAGTCTGCAGGTTGAATCCTCAAATGGTCGTCAGTCACCGCGGTTTTATATCAGGGGTTTAGGCAATACCGACTTTGACGTCAACGCCAACCAACCGGTATCGTTGGTATTGGATGAAGTCGCGCTGGAAAATTCAGTACTAAAAAGTCTGCCGCTGTTCGATGTTGACCGGGTTGAAGTGCTAAAGGGCCCGCAGGGAACGTTGTTTGGACGCAATACCCCCGCCGGTATTGTCAAAATAGATTCGGTCAGGCCTTCTTATGATACGACCGCTTATGCCACAGCAGGTTACGGCAGTCGCGAAACCTGGTTTTTTGAAGGGGCCATCGGCGGCCAACTTGCCGAAACCGTAGCTTCCAGGTTATCAGTGAAATATGTCGATCGTGGAGCATGGATTGATAACACGGTCAATGGTGGAGGTGACGACTTTGGTAGCTTCGATGAACTCGCCTATCGTTTGCAATTCCTGTTTGACCCAACAGATACTTTGCAGGTTTTAGTCAAATTGCATGGTTTTGACCAGGACGGCGACCAACCACAAATATTTTATGGGAACGCACTGGAACCCGGCAGAGAAGGTCTCAGATCCGGATTCGATGAAGAGACGGTGAGCCACGATGGCAGCGCCGGATTTGAGCTTGACCATATTGGTGGCAGCGCAAACCTGCAGTGGGAAATAGCCGATGGCCTCACTTTTACCTCGATTACCGGTTACGACACCGTTGAAAGTTTCAGCCGTGCCGACATTGACGGTGGCCTGGTAGGGGGTCCGGAAGCCATCGGTGTGCTGGGCCGGCAAGCATTCTTTAATGTCGAGTCAGGCGACGGGCTGGACGATCACTACCAATTCAGCCAGGAATTTCGGCTGGCAGGCGAAGGCGAGCAACTATTTTACCAAGTCGGTTTATTCTATTTCGACGAAGACATCGACGTCATAACCAATAATTTTGATTCTGCAACAACCTTACCGTCGTCAGAAGATATTGCGAGCCAGCAAACCACATCGGCTGCCGTTTTTGGTCAAATCGAATATTCGTTTTCCGACGTATTTGCCGTAACAGCCGGTCTTCGCTATACAGACGATGAAAAGGACTTGGAAGCTATACCAGGTCCTGGGTCCCCAGCCTTTCCCGACAAGATTTCTAAAGATGATGACTATGTTAACTGGGATCTGGCCTTTACCTACGACGTCGGCGTCGATTGGAGTGTTTTCGGGCGCGTAGGCACGGCGTCGCGCGGCCCGGTCACCATCGGTCGTTTTGGCTTCACAAGCTCGGCCGAAACGGAAACACTGACTTCGTATGAGCTGGGCTTTAAGAGCAACCTATTGGATGGCCGCATAAGATGGAATGCGGCTATCTATACCTACGAAATCGAAGACCAACAATTGACTGCGACGGGAGGAGAGGCGAATACCAACTCACTGCTAAATGCGGATCAGACTGTGGGAAGTGGTTTTGAAACCGACCTTGAATTTTTAGTCACCGAAAACCTCCGCATTACTACAAACTTGAGTTATAACGACACAGAAATCGAAGACAGCAATCTACGGGCCGAACAATGTGGGTCGACACCTGCTTGTACCGGAAAGGACCCCATTTTTGGTGTTTTTGAGGGCAACTTTGGCCCGGTGACCAGCGTGACAATCGATGGTAATGAACTACCACGCTCCCCCGAGTGGTTGTACAACATTGCCTTATCGTATAGCGTGCCGCTACCATCGGGTAAAATCTATTTTAATACCGACTGGAACTATCGCAGTGAATCCAATATATTCTTATACGAGTCGGTCGAATTCATAGCAGAGGAACGCTGGCTTGGTGGTGTGAGAATTGGCTACAAGAGCGAGTCAGAAAACATTGATGTAGCTGTCGTAGGCCGTAACATTACCGACGAAGTCGTTGTCGACGGAGCGCTTGATTTTCTTAATCTGACTGCGTTCGTGAATGAACCTGCCTTCTGGGGAGTAGAAGCCAGCTATCATTTTTAAACCGCCCTTGATCGCACCCGTTATCGATAGGCGGACTCAAATTCTATAAAGCGCGTCTCCAGCTGCCATTGAAGAAGCGCTTTCTCGTTGTTTTCCAAAAACAACTGGCAATCCCCTGAGGGAGGTTTTTGCGCCGCATGATCTCGCGCACACGCTCGGACAATCTTGCCTTTGGCAACGTTGCTAAATAGATCTTCCCCCTGCAAAAAACTAAATGCCAGCGCATTGCGGGAAAACTCCTTTATATCGGCATAAGACAAATCGTAAGTCTGCACCGCGCGTTGGTATTCGTGGGTCAGGTCGATGCGCGAAACGCCTTCGTCGTCGGTCGATAGCAGCACGGGAACGCCGTGAGCGCGGTAGCTTGTAAATGGATGCTCGTCGCCGTCGATACCTAGAATAACGGCATTGCTGGTGAGGTTAACTTCTACCGCTATGCCTTGCTCTGCCATCAGTAGCAAGAGTTCTTCAGAATCCCATTCATGGACAATATCGACCCCATGGCCGATACGACGGGCGCCTGCTATTTTTACCGCCTCAGAAATATGGCTACGCAGTTCTTCGGGTGCGACCAGGCCCATTGCCAGCTCACCCGCGTGCAGCGCGATGCGATCTTTTGCCGCCGGGAAATTGGCACCGATCTTTTGAATAATTTCCATCTGCCATTTATGATCCCGCAGCGTAATCGGGTGGTCCTCAGGCGCGACAAAGTTCAAACCAACGTATCTTGGGTCCTGCTCGATCAGCTTGTAGGCTAATAGGGTCTGCGCCAGCACCTGGTCTCTGGGGAAGGTACGGATGACCTGCGCCAAATAACGCACGGTTACGCCGCAGCCTGCTGCGGATGCGTCGCGATCACAACCTAGCTCCTTACGCGACTGTCGTTCGGCAAGATTGGTTGCCGCTATCGTCTCTTTGACGATTCTATTGAGGTCTTTGTTTTGAATCTGGTCACTCATAGACTGCGCTGGGCTAAAACTCTTGCTTGCGCGCGCTAACTCGCGCGCAGCATGCATGCCGAAAGACTGCATCAATTCAAGGTACAGAACGTTCTGCGTGGCCGCGCGCTGACTGACTTCGGCGATCATGCTGCCTTCGCGCCCGAAACTGGCAACCAGATAGCGCGTGAAAGTCGCGAAGAACTGATCGTGGCCCGATACCGCGCGGCGCTCATAGTTGCGCACTGAAAAGGCATCAATTAGGCGATTGACTTTGTCGGCGTCAAATTGAATATCTGTCACTGCCGGTCGATTCTCATCGGCGTCGCATGGTGGCATCGTAATCGTGTTGGTTTCGAGGTCGACGCACTTGCCGTCTTCTGCCGCCCAAGCAATATAGTTTTCAGCGTAGATCGCACCGTCCAGATGGTTATGGAGATCACCGCCCTTGGGGAAACGAAACAGGAAACTGCGCAATAGGGAGGGGTTATCACGAATGCTATCGAAATACTTGCTGGTGATATTGGTCGTTGATTTGGCGGCGCTGAGCATAGGAGCAATGCATAGTACGGCCAGCAATGAAATAACAATAGGTCGACGCGTCAATTCAAATACCTCGCTAAATGACCGAAAAGAAAAAACCGGCAAGCGCCGCGCTCATGATGTTCGATAGCGTACCACCGGCAACTGCTTTTAGATCAAGCTCGGCAATCTCGTGGCGGCGTTCAGGGACGATACCACCCAGGCCGCCCAACAAAACAGCAACCGCGGATAAATTGGCAAAGCCGCATAAAGCAAATGTGGTAACTACCTGCGATTTTTCACTCATACTGTCTTTCAATTCGACGAAATCAACGTAGGCAACAAACTCATTTAACACCAGTTTCTCCCCTATCAGACTCGCTACAAAACTGACGTCGGCTGCCGGCACTCCCAGCAAAAACGCAAGCGGAGAAAAAACGTAGCCCAGCAGCATTTCGATTGTTATGTCAGGATAACCAAATAACCCCCCGATGCCGCCAACCATCCCGTTGAGTAGCGCAATCAGCGCGATAAACGCCAGCAGCATGGCACCCACGTTCATAGCAAGCGAAAGTCCGCTGGTCGCCCCTCCGGCGGCGGCATCAAATACATTCGCCGGCTGATCTGACTCATCGAACGCGATTTTTTCCAATTCTATCTGCGGCGGTTCGGTCTCGGGCATGATAATTTTCGCCATTAGCAAACCGCCCGGCGCCGCCATAAAGCTGGCGGCGATAAGGTATTTTAATTCCACCCCCATGGAGGCATAGCCCGCCATCACCGCACCCGCAATCGATGCGGTGCCACCGGTCATAACCGCAAACAATTCAGACCGTGTCAAATGCGCAATGTAAGGGCGCACGACTAACGGCGACTCGGTTTGGCCGATAAAGATATTTGCCGTTGCGCATACGGATTCGACCCGGCTGGTGCCCAGTAAACGGGAAATCCCACCGCCAATAGTATTAACCACCTTTTGCATCAGGCCAAGATAATAAAGCACCGCCATTAGCGACGAAAAGAAGATGATGATGGGCAACACATGCACGGCGAAAATAAAGCCCAATTTGTACTTGGCCAAATCGCCTAACAAAAACTCAGTGCCTAGGTTGCCGTAATTGACGACGGCTTGAACACCTCCGGTCAGTCCGGACAACGCGTTCTTACCAAGCTCGGTGTAAAGGACAAAAGCGGCGAGTCCTGCCTGCAGGGCGAAAGCGCCCACCACAGTACGGATATTGATCGCGCGCCAGTTGGAGGAAAGTAACACCGCCAAACCCAGCAATACGACCATTCCCGCTTCGCTGATTAAAGGCTCCATGGACGGCGTCTCTGGTTAGGTGATATCGGCGCTTGATGTGGTGATGTGATTCTTTATAACCGATTTAACCCCTTAACTCCACGCTCACGCGAAGAGGAATCGGCCAACAGCAATTCAGAAATTTAAATGTTAAACTAGCCACAGTCACGGTTTTACCAGAAACAGGCAGACGCAAGCACACCACTGACAATACGGCGAACGCCGTTCGGGAGGTTGAGGTGGCAGATGAACCAGCAACAATCGATGCAAATAGCCTATCTGCCCAACGGGCGGAAGACGCCGCACCTAATCTTACCCTGGTTAACAAG
>JBPCXM010000174.1:0-3499 GCA_051008535.1 Pseudomonadales bacterium
CAGGTCGGGCTGGCGTGCACACCCAATTTGTGTTCCAGCGATACTGCGTGCACGTCGTTGCGTTCACCGAGGCTGTCATCTGCATCCACAAGAAATTTCGGCACCAAAAATAGGGAGATCCCCTTCACACCGGCGGGTGCATCCGGTAGCCGCGCCAGCACCAGGTGAATCACGTTATCCGTCAATTCATGGTCACCCCAGGTAATAAAGATTTTTTGCCCGCTAATCAGGTAATGGTCGCCATGCGGCACCGCCTTGGTGCGCACGACCGACAGGTCCGAGCCGGCCTGCGACTCGGTGAGATTCATAGTGCCACTCCACTCACCGCTGATCATGGACGGCAGATAGATTCCCTTTAGTTGATCATCGGCATGCGCGCTCAGCGCTTCAATCGCGCCGCTTGTCAGGAGCGGGTTGAGCCCAAACGAAATGTTCGCCGCATTCCACATCTCCGACACCGCCGCATTCACCAAATAAGGCAAGCCCTGACCACCGTAATCGGGGTCTTGGCTTATACCCATCCAGCCACTTTCGATATACTGTTGATAGGCTTCGGTAAAGCCATCGGGCACCTGCACCTCGCCATCGACCAATCGAGACCCCTGCTGATCGCCTGTTTTGTTGATCGGCGCCAACACCTCGCTCGCCAATTTTCCCGCTTCCTCCAGCACGGCTTCAACCAAGTCCGGCGATGCGTCCTCGAATCCGGGGAGCTTGGCAATCTGCTCCATGCCTGCCAGCGCATTGAGGGCGAACTGCATGTCTCTCGTGGGGGCTAAATAGGTTGTCATGGTACGCCTCTCCTACAAATGTGATCTGATTACTGACCTATAGGTTGTCTAATGCCGTCGCCAATTCAGGTAATACCTCGAACAGGTCGCCGACGATGCCGTAATCGGCAATCTGAAAGATCGGTGCTTCCTCGTCCTTGTTGATCGCAACGACGATTCCACTGTCCTTCATCCCCGCTACATGCTGAATGGCGCCGGATATTCCAACGGCCACATAGAGTTTGGGGGCAACGACTTTCCCGGTCTGACCAACCTGAAAGTCGTTCGGCACGTAGCCCGCATCGACCGCCGCGCGCGAGGCACCGATCGCAGCACCTAGCTTATCGGCAATCTGCTCCAGCAGCGAAAAGTTCTCCGCACTACCCAGGCCTCGTCCACCGGAAATTACGATATCGGCGGCGGTCAGTTCAGGACGATCCGATTGGGTCAACTCCTCGTTCAGAAAGCGTGCCTTGCCATTCGTAGCTGCCGATGATTCAATGACTGAAATGTCGGCGTTGTTGCCTTCTGCATTGGCCGCCGCAAAGGCCGTGGTTCTCACCGTGATGATCTTGATGGCATCGTTGGACTGCACCTTAGCCAACACATTACCGGCGTAGATGGGATGCACAAAGGTATCGTCGCTTTCGATTTCCAGGACATCGGAGACCTGCGCTACATCCAGCAGCGCGGCGACGCGCGGCATCAGGTTCTTACCGGTCGTTGTGGCCGGCGCCAACACATGGCTATAGTTCGATGCCAAACTAACAACCAATGGGGCGATATTTTCCGGCAATTGGTGTGCAAACGCTTCGTCCTGGGTGAGCAGTACTTTGGCAACGCCTTGCACTTGTGCTGCGCTCTGGGCAACTGCATCGCAGTTGTTTCCGGCAATCAGTACCTGAACATCGTCGTTCAGTTGTGTCGCGGCCGTTATAGCGTTTCGTGTGGCCGCCTTCAGGGATTGGTTATCGTGTTCGGCTATCACTAAGATACTCATGCTGGCCTCCTTATATCACCTGCGCTTCGTTTCTGAGTTTATCGACGAGCTCGGCAGCATTAGCCAGCCGGATACCCGCTTGTCGTTGGGAGGGCTCGAACACACTCAATTGCGTCAGGTGCGGCGCGATATCAACGCCCAGCTCTCCAATACTCAGCGTGTCCAAAGGCTTTTTCGTGGCCTTCATAATGTTGGGGAGTTTTACATAGCGTGGCTCATTGAGACGCAAATCCGTCGTCACTACCGCCGGCAAATCGAGTTCCACACTCTGGACGCCACCATCAATTTCCCGCGAGACACGTAGACTGCCTTCACCCAATTCGATACCGTAGGCGAAGGTGCCTTGCGGCAAGTCAAGCAGTGCCGCTAACATCTGCCCTGTTTGGTTGGCATCGTCATCGATGGCCTGTTTACCCAAAATAATCAGATCCGGTGATTCGCGTTCAACGATGGCCTTGAGTAACTTGGCCACGGCCAGCGGTTGTAACTCCTCATCGGTTTCTACGTGGAGCCCGCGATCAGCCCCAATGGCCAAGGCGGTGCGGAGAGTTTCCTGGCAGGCTTTCGGCCCCAATGATACCGCAATTATTTCGTCGGCTTTACCCGCCTCTTTCAGACGCACGGCCTCTTCAACGGCGATTTCGTCGAAGGGGTTCATGGACATCTTCACATTGTTGGTTTCTACACCGGAGCCATCGGCACGGGCTCGCACCTTCACGTTGTAATCCACCACGCGTTTAACCGCGACTAGTACTTTCATGTTCTACGCCTCCTAATTGAGCTCCAATGACTCGCCGGCTGACCTGTTAGCTCTCCGAAAAGGAATAGTCGCTGAACTGAGTGCGCAAATCTTTTTTGCTCAATTTACCCGTAGCTGTGTGAGGGAGTTCGTCAACAAATACCGCATCTTCTGGAATCCACCACTTTGCGACTTTCCCTTCCAGCCAAGCTAAAATCTCCGCTTTTTCCAGAGTATGCCCTTCCTTTTTAACAACGATGAGCAAGGGCCGCTCAGTCCACCTGGGGTGCGGAACGCCAATGACCGCCGCTTCTGCGACCGCCGCATGACCCACCGCCGCATTTTCCAAATCAATTGAGCTGATCCACTCTCCACCCGATTTGATCACGTCCTTGGTGCGATCTGTGATTTGCATGTATCCGTTGGCATCCATGGTCGCCACATCGCCGGTACTAAACCATCCATCGGCGCCGTGGGAATCGCTATCATCGAGCTTGTAATAAGCCTTGCATATCCACGGGCCACGCAGCTTGACTTCACCAAAGGCTTTGCCATCCCAGGCTTGTTCTGAGCCGTCTTCACCATCAATTTTCAAATCAACGCCGAATATCGGGCGGCCTTGCTTTAGTTTTACTTTATCCAGCGAATCCTTCGGTAAATTCTCCATACCCGGCTTCAGTGTATTTAATACGCCCAGCGGGCCTGTCTCGGTCATACCCCAGGCATGGTGCACATAAACATCATGCTTTTCCTGAAACTCTTCCATGATAGAAAGTGGACAGGCAGCGCCACCTACGATAACCCGCTGCAGACTATCGATACTTTTGCCACTGTCACTTAAGTAATCCAATAAAGCCAACCAGACGGTAGGAACCGCCGCAGAGACCGTGACTTGTTCTCGCTCTACTAAGGCGTGCAGAGTTTCACCGTCACCCATCTTGGGCCCGGGTAATACCAACTTCGCGCCGACCATGACAGTCGAGTAAGGCA
>JBPCXM010000175.1:0-10309 GCA_051008535.1 Pseudomonadales bacterium
CCCGGTGACGAGGAGCAATTTCTAATTAACCCATACGGCCTTAGGTATGATGAAGTGACCGCCTCTAACCTTGTTAAGGTTGATATAAAAGGCAATGTGATTGGTGACTCAAAGTATCGCGTTAACCCCGCCGGTATGATTATTCACAGCGCCATACACGGCGCCCGACACGATGTTGGCTGCATCGCGCACACGCATACCACGGCTGGAATGGCCGTTGCCTGCCAAGAGGGCGGTTTGCGTATTGACAATTTTTACTCGGTGTTATTGCACAACCGCATCGCTTATCACGGGTTTGAGGGTATTACTGTGGTGCAGGGTGAGCAGGAGCGTCTGATCGAAAATCTGGGCGACAAGAATGTGATGATCTTGCGCAGTCACGGCTTGCTCGCCTGCGGCCGGACTATTGCGGCAACCTTTATCGATCTTTGGCTGTTGCAACGGGCCTGTGAAATTCAGATGGCGACCGACGCGACGGGAAGGCCAGTGATGCCGGTGGCTGAAGAAATCGGTGAAAAGTCGGAAGAGCTACTGAAAATTCAAACCGCCGGAGCGGATCAGGGAGAGCTGGAATTTGCCGCATTGGTGCGGAAAATCGAGCAGCTTGATCCTTCCTATAAAGATTGAATGGCTAGGTATTGGCGCTGAACTGTAGCGGTCGCTGTATGAACACATGAGCAAACAGAAGCGTTATAGCCGTTATCTTATACTTTTGCTCATTCTGCTCGCAATCACGGTTCACAACGCGTATGTGTATACCAGTGTCAGAAGCTGGCAAAGAACGTTGTCGGTCATGGTGTACCCAAGCAACGGCGATGGGCTCGCCTCGACGGACGAGTATATTCAGTCGCTGACGAAGCAAAACATTGAGGAGATCGCACGATTTATTAACTCCGAAGCAAATCGTTACGGCGTGAAAGACGTGCAAGCCATCGATGTGCAGCTTAGTGCTGAAAAATTTGGCAGCCCGCCGCGCCTGCCGCGCAAAAGAAATGTGTTCAGTAATATTTACTGGAGCTTGTATTTCCGCGGTTGGGCCAATTTTCAACTTTATACGAGTGAGGCTAACGTGCCTGACATTGCCTTGTTCGCGGTGTTCTTTGATCCTAAATACACCGAGCGACTGGGCCACTCCATCGGTCTGGCTGGCAGTATGATTGCAGTAATCAATGTCTTCGCGGACCGTCAATATCAAGGTTCAAATAATGTTGTGATCACACACGAGTTGTTGCACACCGTTGGAGCCAGCGATAAATACGATGCTACTACCAATTTACCGCTGTTTCCCCAAGGTTTTGCCAATCCCGAAAAGTCTCCCGTCTACCCGCAAACACAGGCCGAAATTATGGGTGGCCGTATTCCGCTAAGCGCTGATCGGGCGGTAATGCCAAGCAGTTTGCAAGAGATCATTGTCGGGCGCCGTACCGCTTTGGAAATGCACTGGCCTGTAGCGATAGGAGAATAGCGCTATTTCCGTTAGGTTTAGTGTTAGTCTCTGCTGCAGCTTGATCAACAACAACCGGAGATTGGTAATTTCTTGAGCAAGATCAAAGCAAGCCGCATGAAATCTGTTATGTTAATCTATGTTGAAGTTTTACAAAGAGGCACACTATATGAATCAAGATACGCTCGCAGCGATGCAAAATGAATTGCAAGAGAAGCGCAAAATACTGGCCGAACGCGTGCAACGAACGGCAAAGCATTTGTACCGCCGCGACGAGCCATATAGCGCCGACTTTGCCGAGCAGGCGGTGGAAGTTGAGAATAATCAGGTCGTCGAATATCTCGACGACGAAGCGAAGGCAGAACTTGCGCAAATAGATAAAGCACTGCTGCGCCTGGAAAACGGTGAGTATGGTATTTGCTCCAACTGTCAGGGCGAAATTAACGAGGCGCGACTGAAGGCAATCCCATTTAGCTTGTTATGTATTGATTGCGCGGAAAAGCAGCATTAACCTTCGCGCAATTGCCGAAAGCAATCGCGCAATTCCGTCACAAAAACTTCCGGTTGTTCAAAGGCGGCAAAGTGCCCGCCCTTAGCTAATTCGTTCCAGTGAATAAGCTGGGGGAAGCGCTTTTCCGCCCAACGCCTGGAACTGCGGAAAATTTCTTTTGGAAAAATACTGCACCCCACTGGTATTGTTATCGGTTCCATATTTGGTTTGTTGAAACTCTCCCAGTAGAGCCGTGCCGACGATGCGGCTGAGTCGGTTAGCCAGTACATCATAACGTTATCCAGCAGTTCGTCTCTGGTCAGCGCCTTTTCTGGGTGTTTCTCGGCGCCCTCGCCGCAGTCGGTCCAGGCCCAGAACTTTTCGAGAATCCATGCTGCTTGCCCACTGGGGGAATCGGCCAGGCCATAACCCACGGTTTGTGGGCGGGTACTCTGTTGCTTGGAATAACCCGAGTCCCAATCGTAGTAGTAAGTCATGCCTTCCAGTGCTGACTGTTCTTGCGAAGTCAGGTCGTCCATAGTTTCTGGGTCGGGCGCGACAATGGGCATATTGATATGGATGCCTGCACAATGTCTCATTTGTGTTTGCCCCATGCTGCTAGTTACCATGGCTCCCCAGTCGCCTCCTTGCGCGACGTAGCGGTTGTAGCCCAATCGGTGCATGAGTTCACCCCAGGCGATGCCGATATTTGTTACGTCCCAGCCGGGTTGGGTGGGTTTGTCCGAAAAGCCAAAACCTGGCAGGCTGGGGCATATCACATGGAAGGCGTCTTCTGCGTTGCCGCCGTGCGCAACGGGATCGGTCAAGGGGGCGATGATCTTGTGGAATTCAACTACTGAACCCGGCCAGCCGTGAGTGATGATGAGTGGCAGTGCGTTGTCGTGCGGCGAACGTACATGCAGAAAATGAATGTCTAGGCCATCGATTGTCGTTTTGTATTGCCCGAAACCGTTCAGCCTACTTTCCCAGCCACGCCAGTCGTAGTCGTTGCGCCAGTAGTCACAAACTTCCCGCATATAGGCAAGTGGCACGCCTTGGGACCAGTCGTCAGGCGTTTCCTTATCGGGCCAGCGTGCGTTCTCTAGCCGGTGGCGCAAATCTTGGAGTTGTTCTTCGGCGATATTAACAACGTAGGGTTCAATCGCTGCATTCATTGTTTACTTGTCCTAATACAAAGGGCTGATATGATGACATTCTGACAAATAAATCGTATTAATAAAATGTTTAAATGCGCCCTAATATTTGTCGTGACGTCGTCGTGTATAAATACTTGTGTTACCCCTGCTTTTTCGAGGTTAAGGATTTTGAGAATAATTTTTTTCGCTCTGTTGAGTTTTTTCGTTCTTGTGCCAGCAGCGTCTGCAAAGTCGCCGATAATCAACTACAAAACGCGGTTCATTCCTACGATTAGTGAGAATGGCATGGTGGTAGCGGCTGAAAAGCTGGCCAGCGAAGTGGGTGTGGATATTCTCGAACGCGGTGGCAACGTAGTCGACGCCGCCGTGGCAACTGGTTTCGCACTGGCGGTGACTTACCCGCGGGCGGGTAATCTCGCTGGTGGGGGCTTTATGCTGGTGCATCTTGCCAGGGAGAATAAGCAGATCGTGATCGACTACCGCGAGTCCGCGCCGCTGGCAGCGAAGCGCGATATGTACCTCGACGCCAAAGGCGAGGTGGATCGCATGCGCAGCTTCGCTAGTCACCAGGCCGCCGGCGTACCCGGTACTGTGGCCGGGCTTGTGTATGCGCTGGAAAAATACGGCACCATGAGTTTGAAGGAAGTGCTTAAACCGGCGATCAAACTGGCGCACAAAGGCTTCCCTGTTAGTTACGCGCTGGCTTTTGAGATCTCAGGACGGGCAAACTATCTGCCGTGGCACGAATCCTCGCGCCCGCTGTTCTTCAAGCCGGACGGCAGTGCCTACGCTGCCGGTGAGCATTTTACACAGCCCGAACTAGCGTGGACGCTACGCCAAATTGCCAAGAAGGGCGCCCACGCTTTTTACAAAGGCACTATCGCTGAAAAAATTATCGCTGACATGGAAGCAAACAATGGTTTGATTACCAGAGAAGATCTTGCCGGTTACAAGGTGGTCGAGCGCACGCCGGTACGCGGCAGCTATCGCGACTATGAAATTGTGGCAACGCCGGCGCCATCTTCCGGCGGCTTAAACATCATTCAAATCCTGAACATTCTTGAAGGCTACGATCTTGCGAGCCTTGGACACAACAGCGCCGCGTATCTACACCGGCTGACTGAGTCAATGAAGCTGGCATATGCCGACCGCAGCAAATACTTGGGAGACCCCGATTTTTCCAAAGTGCCCGTTGCACAACTGCTCGATAAAAAATACGCGGCTCACTTGCGCAAAAGTATTGATATTGACAAGGCCCGTCCTGCCGCTGAGATTGCGCCTGGTTTGGATGTACCCTATGAGAGCACCGACACCACGCATTACAGCATCATGGATAAAGACGGTAACGTTGCCAGTAATACCTACACCCTGAATTTCAGCTTCGGCTCAGGCATCGCCGTACCCGGTACTGGCATGTTACTGAACAACGAGATGGCTGATTTTTCGGCGAAACCCGGCGCGGCAAATCCGTTTGGACTAGTCGGCGGTGCGGCTAACGAGATCGAGCCCGGTAAACGGCCACTGTCGTCCATGACGCCAACTCTAGTGCTGAAAGACGGCAAAGCCTGGTTAACGACGGGTAGCCCCGGAGGCAGTAGAATTATCACTACCGTATTGCAGTTGCTATTAAATGCGATGGATTTCGACATGAACGTCGCTTCCGCAGCGGCGGCGGCCCGCATTCATAGCCAGTGGTTGCCGGACAAAGTGATAGTTGAAAGCGGCGTCAGTCCCGACACAGTGAAATTGTTAGAAGGTATGGGCCATGGTGCGGTCAGAGGCGATCGTACGCTGGGCAGAACGCAGTCAATTATGTTGCAGGACGGTCTGCTATACGGCGCCACCGACACGCGACGGCCTGGCGGTTCGGTCGCCGGTTATTAGGCTTCATCCCAGACCTGTTATCCATGGAACAATCCGATACCACAATCACTCAAAACGCAGAGGAAACACATAAAATGAAACTTGAAACCATTGCCCTGCATGCCGGGTACGAAGGCGACCCGGCCACCAACGCGGCGACTACGCCTATCTATCAGACCACGTCGTACACGTTTGACAATACCCAGCACGGCGCCGATCTTTTTAACCTGGCAGTGCCAGGTAATATTTATACGCGCATTATGAATCCGACCACCGGCGTGCTTGAGCAGCGGCTGGCGCAAATGGAAGGCGGAGTAGGGGCCTTGTGTGTCGCTTCCGGCATGGCAGCGATTACTTATGCGCTGCAAGCCATCAGCCGTGTGGGTGATAACTTTATCAGCACCAGCCAGCTCTACGGCGGCACGTATAATTTCTTCGCGCATACCCTGCCGAATCAGGGCGTGGAAGTGCGCTTCGCATCGTGCGACGATCACGCTGCAATAGAGGCACTGATCGACGCAAATACCAAAGCAATATTTTGCGAGACAATTGGTAACCCCGCCGGTAATATTGTGGATATCGCGGCGTTTGCCGATATCGCGCATAGACATGGTATACCTCTCATCGTCGATAACACTGTGGCCACGCCGTATCTGTGCAAGGTGTTTGATTTAGGTGCCGATATCGCCATTCATTCGCTAACGAAATATATCGGTGGCCATGGCACATCGATTGGTGGCGTGATTATTGATTCCGGCAAATTCGACTGGGCCGCTAACAAAGAGCGTTTTCCCATGCTCAACGAACCCGATCCCTCTTATCATGGTGTGGTTTACACCGAAGCGATGGGCGAGGCTGCTTACATTGGCCGTTGCCGTGTAGTGCCGCTGCGCAATACCGGCGCGGCATTGTCGCCAATGAATGCTTTCCAAATTATGCAAGGTCTTGAAACGCTGGGGCTGCGTATGGACAAGCACTGCGAGAATGCGCTAAAAGTTGCGCGGTACCTGGCGAAACATCCGCAGGTTAACTGGGTTAAATACGCGGGTCTGGAAGACAGTGCCGATTACGCTTTGTGTCAAAAAATTCTCGGCGGCCGTGCTTCCGGCATTTTGAGTTTTGGCATTGAAGGTGGCGCGGATGCCGGCGCTAAGTTTATTGACGCGCTGCAAATTATTTTGCGGCTGGTGAATATTGGCGATGCCAAATCACTGGCTTGTCATCCACAATCCACCACGCATCGTCAACTCAATGCCGATGAACTCGTCACCGCCGGAGTCAGCGAAGACATGGTACGCCTATCGATCGGCATTGAGCATATCGATGATATTGTGGCGGATATCGAGCAGGCATTGCAGCAAGCGAAGGCTTGATCGCCGTTTTCGAGAGTAGCCGTGAAAAAAATTGTTCCGCAACAGCCTGCTTCGAAGAAAGAAATCAGTGATTTCTTACAGCAGGTCAAGCAAACTCCACGTACTGGTGGGACAGGTTCATCGGGTCGGTTGGCGTTCGTGATTGACGCCACCGCCAGCCGCCAACCCACTTGGGACCACGCATGCCAGATGCAAGGCGAAATGTTCAAGGCCGTTGAAAAAATTGGATCGTTGCAAGTGCAGCTTGCTTACTTTCGTGGCTTCGATGAATTCCAGGCAACCGCGTGGATCGATAACGCTTCCGCTCTACTGCGGCTGATGACCGGTGTCACTTGTCGGGCTGGCCACACACAAATACAACGCGTGTTGCAACATGAAGTTAGGGAGACCGGTCGGCAACGGGTTGCCGCGGTTGTTTACATCGGTGATGCCTGTGAGGAAAACAGCAAAAAAATCTTTCAATTGGCTGGTCAGTTGGGTGTGCTGAAAACGCCGGTATTTATGTTTCAAGAGGGGCGCGATGCGCGCGCCGCCAAGGTGTTCGAAACGGTTGCCAGCTTAAGCGGTGGCGCTTACTGCCGCTTCGACGCCAGCAGTGCGAGCTTGCTCGCCGAACTGCTCTCCGCGGTAGCGGTTTACGCTGCCGGTGGCCAACAGGCTTTGCTCGGCATGAAAAATAAGACGCCGCGTATTGCGCACATAACCAAGCAGTTGCCCAGCGCATGACTCGGGTAATTACCATCGTCGCCTTGGTTGGCGCTGTCTGGTTTTGGCTAAGATGGCGCAATACGCCGACTGCACAGGGGCGCAAGGACCTGATTTGGAAAACAGCAGTTGGCGGCCTGATAGTCGTTATCTTTCTGCTGGCTTTAAGCGGCAGAATTCATTGGCTGGGTGCGGTGGTAGCGGCAGTATTACCTCTGCTAAAACAGGCCATGGCGCTACTAATCCGCTATTTCCCCTTCTTCGCGCAGCTTTACAAAACACATGGCCCGGCAGCGAAGGCACCCGATATGTCGACCGTGCGTTCGGCAATCATCGAGATGACCCTCAACCACGAAACGGGTGAATTGCAAGGTCAGGTGCTGGGTGGTCCACTTGCTGGTCAACAGTTGGCAGACATGACGCGCGAGGCCCTTGCAGAATTGCTCGATTATTGCAGGCAACAAGATGGCGACTCAGCGCGTCTGTTAGAAAGCTACTTGACACAGCGTTTTGGCAACGACGCCGACTTTGCCGAGTCCGAGCCCGGAGATGGCAGCAAAGCTAGCAGCGCTTCGGCCCCTATGACGGTTGCCGAAGCACTAGCAATTCTTGGTTTGCAAGATCCCGTGTCAGCGGAGGATATTACTCTGGCGCACCGCCGCCTAATACAGAAGTTGCACCCTGATCGCGGTGGTAATGATTACCTCGCCGCTAAAATCAATGAAGCGCGCGATGTGTTGCTGTCGAAGTACTCGTAGTCGGGAGAAATGTTTTGCATAGCACCATGAACTGGCAATGGGACGATCCGTACATCTTGCCGGTAACCGCAGAACAGGAACAACTCGATGGTTTGGGTCATGTCAACAATGTCAGCTATTTACGCTGGTTAGAAGCGGCAGCATGGGCCCATTCCATTGCATTGGGCATCGGCCTGGATGAGTTTAAAGGGCTGGACCGCGCGATGGTGGCGCGGCGTCACGAACTCGATTACCTGCTTCCCTGCCAACTGGGTGACGAGCTATTGGTGGGTACTTGGATTACTAGCAACGACTGTAAACTCAGCATGGAACGTGCCTACCAGATAGTCCGCCCGCTGGACAACAAAACCGTGTTTACCGGCATGACTCGTTGGGTGTGCGTGGCCCTCAGAAGCGGTAAACCAAAACGAATGCCCGCAGAATTTATTACCGCATACCAGCCCGGCGCAAGTTCGTAGTCACAGCGCGCGAACTTCTACTTTAATGCCGTTTAGCGCAGCATTGCCGCTAATGGGGTCTAGCTCTTGATCATCGGTCAAATCATTAACATTGACACCGCTGTGCTCGCTGGCAACACTAAGTTGAATACCCGGTCTGTTGTGGCCCCAACCGTGTGGCAGGCTGACGCATCCTGGCATCATGTCGTTACAGGCTAAAACTGTAACTCGTTCTTGCCCGACCCGGGATTTCAGCGACGCCTGCGCGCCGTCGCTTAATTGACAGGCGGCAATATCCTCTGGGTTCATCAACAACTGGTCACGTGGTTTACCTTTTACCAGCCTGTGGTAGTTGTGCATCCAGGAGTTGTTGCTGCGCACGTGGCGTCGTCCTATCAGGCGCAAGTCGTGATCAATCTTCGCGCTTGCCAAGCTTGGTAGCTGTTCCATGATTTGCGTCGGCGCGCACTGCACAAGGCTGCCTGGTGTGCACAGCCTCGCTTTTAGCGAAGGTTTTAATGGGCCAAGGTCAACGCCGTGTGGATAATCGCTGCAAAGCTTGGCGACGCTTAGTTCTAGTTCGTGTTGACTTGCGCTGCCGTAGTGGCCGTGTTGAATGGCCATATCAATCAAGTCACGCGGTGGCGGTAGGTCTTTATACGGCGCATCGCCTAGTTCAGCGAATGCCTTACCCAGGCCATTAAATATCTCCCAGTCGTGCCGAGTATTGTCAGTCTTGGCGACCACTGCCTCATTAAAACGGGCAGTGTCGCGCACGGCCAAACGTAGAAAAGCGATATCGTAGTGGTCGTGTTCCAGTGCGCTGGTCGGCGGTAAGATAATATCGGCGTGGCGCGTGGTTTCGTTGATATAGAAATCAATCGCCAACATAAAATCCAGTTGTTTGAATGCCTTGTCTAGCTGCCGCGCGTTGGGGGTGGACAAGATCGGGTTACCTGCAACGGTAATCATGGCACGAATCTGCCCTTCACCAGCTGTTAGTATTTCCTCGGCCATGGCGCTGCAAGGTAACTCGCCGCCGAATTCCGGCAAGCCACGCACGCGGCTATGCCAGCGCGCAAAGTTGCCGGCGCCCGACTCGCCGGGTTTTACGTACCCAAACGCAGGCTGCGGCACCAAAGCACCACCGGCGCGGTCCAGATTACCGGTGAGGAGATTGATGATTTGTATTGCCCACTGGCAAACCGTACCGTGCTGTTGTGTTGACACACCCATTCGACCGTAACAAACGGCGCTTTCGGCGCTCGCCAAATCTTTCGCAATGTCTTGAATCGTCGCCGCGGCTATGCCCGTGTGCTGCGCCGCTAATTTTGGGCTAAAGTCCCTAACGGCTTGTTCGAGCTTCGCGAAGTCTTGTAGCCGTGCTTGCCAGTCGTCGACTTTGATCCAATTTTCCTCAAAAAGAACATGAATGATTGCTAGCAATAAGTAAGCATCACTACCTGGTCGAATAAAATGGTGGGTGTCTGCAAGAGCAGCCGTTTCGCTGCGGCGCGGGTCGATGACTATCAGTTTGCCACCGCGCGCTTGTAAGGCCTGTAGGCGTTTCTTTACGTTCGGCACCGTCATCATGCTGCCGTTGGAGGCCAGCGGATTGGCGCCCAGCATCAGCATGTATTGGGTGTGGTCAATATCGGGGATTGGCAACAGAAATTGATGCCCGTACATCCAGTACGACACCATGTGGTGTGGCAGTTGGTCTACCGACGTTGCTGAAAAACGATTTTTGGTTTTCAGGGCGCGCAAAAACTGGTTGTTATGCGTCATCGAACCATAGTTATGCACGTTTGGGTTGCCGGCAAAGATACCCACCGCGTTATTGCCATGCTGTTGCTGAATAGCATGCATGCGTTGCGCGACTTTACTGTAAGCGTCGTCCCAGCTTATCTCCTGCCACTGGTCACCGTCTCGTTCAACCGGTTGGCGCAAACGATCTGGGTCGTGCAGAATATCTTGCAGCGCGGTGGCCTTGGGACAGATAAAACCCTGACTGAGCGGGTCATTCTTATCACCCATGATCGACACGATCTGGTCGCCTCGGGTGACGATCTCCAGGCCGCA
>JBPCXM010000176.1:0-9376 GCA_051008535.1 Pseudomonadales bacterium
TTTGATAGCAACATCGTCGTTCTCCTGTCTATGGGTTTACAGGGTTCACTCTATCCCTCAAAATAACGCATAACAATCGCATTAATATTTACTTGGTATGCGTTTATGCATATGAACGATTCGTTACGGGATTGGTCGGATATCCGCCTGTTTCTGGCTATACTCGATCACGGCAGCCTGGTCGCTGCCTCGGAACATCTCGGCCTGACTCAGCCAACGGTCGGACGGCGGCTGTCAGCGCTGGAGAAAAGACTCGATACGCCACTGTTCGTTCGCTCGGGCAGGCGCATGCAACTGACCGATTCCGGCGCGGCGATCCTTGACAGTGCGCGGCGCATGGAGCGGGAAATGTTGGCCATCGAGCGCACCGTCGAAGTGCAATCGAAAGGGCTGTGCGGCGAAGTGACCATTTCGGCAACCGAAGGCACCGGCACCGAGTGGCTGACGCCTGTCTTGTTTGAGTTTCATCAGCGTTACCCGGATATCATCGTCAAGGTGCTGATCGAGAGCCGCGCCGTTGACCTTGTGCATCGGGAAGCCGATATTGCGCTGCGCCTAGGACGACCTACGCAGCCGGACCTGATCGCACGACGTCTGGTTACCATAGAATTTGGGTTGTATGCCACGCAGGTATATCTGGATCGGGCCGGTCCCGTGACATCGACCGCCTCGCTGGCCGATCATCAACTGGTAGGTCTAGACACCGCCAGAACACGCATCGAACCCGCTCCGGACTTCCTGTCCAGGGAAACGATCGCGGGTCATTACGTGTATCTGACCAATAGTCCAGCCGCGCAGATTGGCGCCGTGCGTGCCGGGTTTGGCATCGGCGTGCTATCGCACCGCTGGGCTGCCATGGTGCCCAGCCTGCAGCGTGTGCTGCCGGACTACACGCCTGCCGAAGTCGACTTATGGCTGGTCACGCACGAAGAGTTGCGTCACAGTGCACGAATACGGGCGGTGTCGGACTTTATTGCCGAGCGGATCATTGCCGATGCAGAGCTGTTTGCAACGGGAACCCCACAATCTTCGTAACGGTCAGACCAGGGTCGCATCGCTGACTCGGTCCGACCCTGGCAGCAGCGTAACAAACATGCAAGTCAGCACGGCGATCGCCGACATCGTCAACAACAAGGTTGAAAAGCCCGAGGCTTTAACAAATGGACCCAACAGCCAAACTGCTATTGAGCTGATACCGAATGACACGGCTAGTCGCATTCCGGCGACACGGGAACGCATGCGGTCGTCCACATAGCGGACTATCAGCGCGTCGGTGAAAGGAATTACGCCAAAGATCGACACCATGTAAGCCATGGCGACCAGGAAGAATACCCATCCCTGTGCATTGGCTGCCAGCAGGAACAGCGGCGCCTGGAACAGGGCAATACCGAGAAACAACGGTTTCAGTGGGTAGTGGTCGATAAGTCGCCCAACGATAACTTGCGAAAAAGCGCCTACTGTATAGATTGCAGCCAGTAACAGGCCTAGGCTCACTGGGTCGGAGACAATGCCGGCAAAACGTTCACGCAGCAATTCCATATTACCGTTGGTGGTAAAGTTGAACAGCAGACTGCCGGTGATCGCAGTTGCCGTTACCACGAAGAAAACGCGCATCAGTATCTCGCGCGGCGCGGCTCTTTGCATTGGCTTGCGTTTGTGCGGAGCTTCGGTTTCAACAGGCACCACACGCATGAAAACAAATCCGATCAGCAGCGATACCAGGCCAGGCACAAAGAACGCCATCCGCCAGCCACCCAACTTGACGAGCACACCGGTAACTAAAGCGGCCAGCGCGATGCCTAAGTTGCCTGCGAGGCCGCTAATACCCAGCGTTGCGCCGGGTCGTCGCGCGTGCTGCACCAGCATTGGAATTCCGACCGGATGGTATATGGCCGAAAAAAGCCCAAGCACGGTCAGCACAACGCCGAGTTGCAAAGCGTTTTGTGTGATCGCGGCGAGCATCGCGCTACAACCCATGCCGGCGAAGAACACCAGCATCATCGCGCGCCGGCCCCACAGGTCGCCCAGCCGGCCCGCCGGTACCGACCCCAAACCAAACATCAGGAACGCGCCAGCACCATAGGGCATCAGATCTTCCCAGCGTTCGATGCCAAAGTCCGCGGCGATGGCGGCAATGGATGTCGCAAAGATCAGTAAGAACATGTGGTCCAGCGCGTGGCCCAGATTGAGCAGGCTGGCTGTCAATTTGTTTGGTGCCACTAAAGATCCTGAATCTTTAGCACCAGCTTACCTTGAGTCCGACCGCTTTCAGATTGAACGTGGGCTTGTTGCGCTTCTTCCAGCGGCAGCAATTGAATTCGCGGAACTTTGATAGCACCACTTTCATAGAGAGACACTAATTCTTTTAACATTTGCCCGTCGGGACGGTGGTGCAGAAATTCCGTTTTGATATTGCGTTCCGCTATTTCTGGCATATCGGGAGGCTCATTATTCATATAGACCACGACGCCTCCTGATTTCACCAGCCGAATCGCTGCTTCGGCTATCCCTTCACCTAGCAGAGACTCGAGTACAATATCTAGCCCTTCCGGCTCCTGCTCTCTGATGACCGACTCATAGTTTGAAATGTTATAGTCAATGACGTGATCCGCTCCAAGGTCGCGCACATAATCGATGTTTGCTGCGCTCGCGGTGGTGTATACAATTGCGCCTAAATATTTGGCCATCGGTATTGCAACACTGCCTAGTCCACCTGCGCCGGCTTGAATCAACACGGTTTGCCCGCGTTGTAAGTTGCCAAATTCCGCAAGTGATTGCCATGCGGTCAAGCTCACGAGAGGTAATGCCGCTGCATCGTAAAATGACGTATTTTCCGGTTTGGCAGCAATAGCAGATGCGTCCACGGGAACGTATTCCGCATAGGTGCCATGCTGAATTGACCAACTAAACGCTAGGCCTATGACTTCATCACCAATCTTCCAGTCACTAACATTTTTGCCAAACTTTACAATGCGCCCCGCAAAATCCCAACCGGGAACAACGGGGAAGGTGCGAGTGATATATTCTTGTAATTCCCCCGCTCTAAGTCTTCTATCGATGGGGTTGACCGCCGCAGCCGCGACTTGTACCAACACCTGATCCGCGCCAGGTTCCGGGATGGGAAGCTCACCCAATTGCAGCACTTCCGGACTACCGTGAGTTTCGTAAAATACGGCTTTCATTGCTTGTACCCTCTAGTGCAGTGTATTCGAAACACTACACTATATGCTCATCATCAAAATATGCCCAAAACTTTCTTGCGGCTGTTCGGCAGGTTCTCGGTGGCCTTTTCCTGCATGGCTGTAAGGCCGGCGTGATTCGGTACAATTTCCAACCCGCGCTCACACCAGGTCAAGGCGTCTTTCCAGTCGCGGTTTCCAGCCTCTTTGTTCGCCAACCCGAGATAGCCGTCGGCAAGTTGTTGACGCAAGCGCGGCAGACGTTGATCGGTGGTGGTCATGTTTAGTATCCGGCGATAAATCTTGTTGGCACTCTTCACCTTGGGTACTTCCATATAACGCCTAAAGCGATCAAACAGCTGGTCGAGATCGGCGCGCTGACCTTTGGCCACTTTGAAATCAACGCTCAGTTTGTTTAGTTGCTGTAGCTGGCCGCCATTGAGTGCACCGGCAGCACGCAGCTTGTCAGCAGTGGCTAGATATCGCTGCGCGCGTTTCAAATCACCAAGGCTGATCCAATTCGCCGTCGAGCTTAGCAACGCGCTGCTGTGTTTGCGCATACCGCTAGTGGCTTGCTTATTACCCGGGGAAATGGCCAGCGCTTGCTGATAAAGACTTGTTGCCTGAAGTGTGTCCTTGCTTGCGCCCGCTTGCTGCAACAGCTTCGCGAGTTGTTTATTTTGATCACGGCTATTCTGTTGATGCCGATTGGCGGCCTGTGCTTTTTTGACAGCGTCGTTCGTCGTGGGCTCTTTGACCATGGTCGCGAACGCTGCGGCGTGGGTGAGTAACTGCGCCGCCTCGCTAAACTGCTGTTTAGCCGTTTGTGTTTCGCTGTGCGCAATCAACGCCAGCGATAACTTGCTGAGTTCACTTTGTACTTCCGCAGATTCCAGCATGTTCGTCGGTATGGCGCCGTACTGTTCGATTGCCTCTAACCAGCGTTGCTCTGCAGCCGTCGTGCGTGCTTCGTCCAATTGCCGTTGCTGCTGCGCCAATAGTTGGCGTTGGGATTCGGCGATATTCGCCAGCTGTCGCTCGGCGCTGGAGCGGTCAGGAATGATTAGCAGCGCTTGCTCTGCCATGGCGCTGGCCCTATCCCAATCTTTGTTTTGTTCGGCATTTTCAGACTGCTGCAGCAGTAAACCGCCGAGGTATTGCAGCGCCTCGTTGGTGGCCGGATAGTCAGGGGCGATCTCAAGCGCCTGGCGATATTTCTGCAGCGCATTACCACCCTCGGGTTGGTAATAGTGACCGGCGGTGATGTCGGCCTGGGCCGCATTCAGCAACATATCGATGCGCGCCTTGTCGGCAAGGCTGACCCGACCAGGCATCGCCCACCAGCCAACGATTACCAGCAGCACCAGCAAGCCCGCAGTGATGCCGATTTTTGGTGTGATCTGTGGTACCGGGATGGTAATGGTTTTGCCACCCGTCGGATGGCTGCGCGCGCCGGAGTGGCCACTATCGATTGACCCAATGGCCGCAGTCGACGCCGCCTCAGCCAAATTGCTGATTATCATTGTTCTGGTGGCGTCTAAGTCATCGGGTTTGATTCTGGCCAGGCAGCGTTTCAGCTCGGCCACTAATTCGGCGCCACTGCTGAATCGCTGGTCGCGGTCCTTGGCCATGCCCTTATCGATAAAGGGCTGAACTTCTTTCAGTGGCTCCGGCAACGAAGGAATGGGGTCGCTGATATGCTTGATAGCAACGGCCAGGGAAGTGTCTGCTTTGTATGGCGGCTGGCCGGTCAGGATCTGGAAAGTCAGCACTGCGACGCTATAAAGATCGCTACGCGCGTCAATGTCCTTGCCTCTGGATTGTTCCGGGCTCATATACACCGGCGTGCCTAGAACCTCGCCAACGCCGGTCATCTGCGTGTTGGAACTCATTGCCTTGGCGATGCCGAAGTCGGCGACCAGAGCGTCGCCATTGTCGCGAAATAGAATGTTCGCCGGTTTGATATCGCGGTGTAAAAAACCTTTGCCGTGTGCGTAGTCGAGCGCACTGGCTATCTGGTCGATGATCTCCACCAGTTCATCAAAATCAATAAAGTTTTTCACCCGCTCGCCGAGGTCTCCACCGCCGACATATTCCATGGCGATATAGTGGCTATCGTCAAATTTGTTAACGTCATACACGTGCGCAATATTGGGATGGTTGAGGTTGGCCGCTATACGTGCCTCGCGTAAAAACCGTTCACTGAAATTCTGGTCGCGGGTGGCGAGGTCGCCGTGCATCACTTTGAGTGCCACCAGTCGATCGAGTCGCACATGACGGGCTTTATACACAACGGCCATACCACCCCGGCCAAGGGTGGCTTCGATTTTATATTCCGGAATTTCAGGCCGTTTAGCCACTTCTGATCCAATATTGGTGACGCTTACGTTAGTGTTGATACCATCAAAGCCGCAAGAGGGTCAAGTATTGGCGGATGAACACACCCGCTTGCGATAGCGGAAACGTTGCGCGGTGATTCGACTGATATATCGCGTTGTTCAATCGATAGGAACGGTGCTAGTTTAGTCAGCTTGCAGTCAGGTAAACAAAATATGCCGCGTTATCTGCTCGATTTTAAACACCATATTGTCATGTTGGTTACGGCAATACTACTCACCGCCTGCGGTATTACGCGCACACCCATTCCGTCGCTTAGTTACCCCGGCTCCGAAGCGGCACAAACCCAAAGTGGGAAAAAACTTCTGGTAGTGTTGCGAGGCATGGGGGGCTCTGAAAAGAGCTTTGAAAAGCACGGCTTTATTGCTGCACTGCAAAAGCAATATCCCGAATTTGATGTGGTAGCGCCGAATGCGCATTTTGGCTATTACCGCAAGCGCTCCATAACCCAGCGCTTGTCCGTGGACATAATTGATCCGGCGATCGCAGTCGGCTACGAAGAGATCTGGTTAGCGGGTGTGTCGCTGGGTGGTTTCGGAAATCTGGTGTATCTGCGTTGCTGTGAAACAAAAATCACGGGCGTTGTATTAATCTCACCCTTCAGTGGCAAAAAAAACCTGCATGATGATGTCAATGCATATCTCGATGGCAAGCAAGGCCCACCCTGGGTAGGTACCAACAAATCCGAGGATTCCATTATGGGGATATGGCGATGGCTCATAGAGAACAGGGAAATTTTGGGCGGCGGTCGTGTGTGGTTAGGTTATGGTAACGAGGACAGACTGTCTGGCCATGATTTGCTGGCGCGACTCATTCCTGATGATCAAGTCGTCAAACTATCTGGCGGCCATAAGGTCGAGGTGTTCATGCGCATATGGCGCGAGATTCTCTCCCGCGATCCCATGAGTGCCCAGTAAGATTTCGGCCAATGTTCGAAGGCCTGCAATGCGTCATGTAAGCCATATCGCACACTGATTGCCGACAACACCGCTAGCTATGCCGAGCCAAATTGGGCGAAACTTCACATCGCTAAGGAAGCACATGCACAAGGACGTGCACTTTTTAACAATGGAATGGAAAAAATGGAGGGAGTCATGACGCAGTCGTCACTGGTGGACAGTATTCATCAATTTTGGTTTGGCACCAATTCTTACGGCACATTGCCACTGGAAAAAGTGAGGTTGTGGTTTATTGGAGAAGAGGCAAGCATTGAACATGGGGGCGCGCTTGACTATATTGAGCGCCACTTTCTGTTTCAGATTAAGAGCGCTAGTGGCGGCGGTATGACTGACTGGCAGCAGAACGCACATGGTAGCCTTGCCCTCATACTGCTGCTTGATCAATTTCCACGTCTTCTATCGAAACGTCGGACACTTAATAGAGATTGCCAACGTTATGCTTTGCGCTATTGCAAAGCGGGTCTACACGCCGATATTGGCAAGCTGCTAACGCCGGTAGAGTTGTGCTGCTTTTACAGCCCTTTATTATATTCGCGCAACGCACATGATCGCCAGCACGCTATTCGCTTGCTCGAAAAATTGCTAGAGCAGACGCGTGCCGAAGAGCACCCGCATCATGAGCAACACGGCCACGTGCGGCGCAGCCTGTTTGTGGCGATTGAACAAAGCGCCAGTCGGCATAAATATTTAAGTCCACCCGCTCGCCTGGTGCACGAACCGTTGCTCGCTACGGTGTGAATACTTTCCCTGCCATACCTAACAGATCGTCGGCTATGGAGCCTTGATTGTCGGTGACGAGGAGGCTGGTCAGTACCGACTCCGTTGTGCCTCCTAGTGGTGCAGTTGAATCGGCGCGTTCTGTTTCTCTACTCAGCGTTGCCATCGTCAGGCTGGCGACGAGCGGCAACATTTTCTTAATTCGGTGCGAGCCGATGCTGGTCTGCCGCGCTGCGTAAGCTGCAAGGTTTCGGCTAACGTCTTTGATACTAAGAATATGGCTCAGAATCGCATTGCCATCATCGATGGTGCTTTTTGCCGCCAAGCTGCTGGGTTCGGCGATATAGCGCTGGTGACTACCGCGATTGAGCGCGCCGAGCAACGCGTTGAGTCCGGCCGAAGTTTGCGTGTTTATTTGCAATCCGCGCGCTAACACCGGCACAAGGAGGCTTATGGTCTCGATGGTTTGGTCGTTCGACACGCCCACGCATAGAGCGATTTGCCGCACAGCTGGCTGGTTATCCAATACGGTTTCTAGCAACTTCATACCATAGACGATAGCATTGAGGGGTGTTTACTTGCATTGACCTGCGTCACTTGCGTTGCAAAAATGCGTCGCGTTTTAAGCATTCTCCTGAAATAAATAAAAGCGCAACATCGACCTATGTTTGGCCTTTTGCACAGCATCGTTATACCCTCTATTGCGCAATCCACATTTTTTTTATGATCGTTCTACCTCGATCATGGTCAAAGAAGTCATAGCGTGTTGGAGTTCCTATGGTTTTTCATAAAGCAGTTTTTGTTTTACTGGTGTTAATTTTTTGCAGCGTAAAGACCGAAGTAATTCACGCCGAAGAAACTTCGCGTACTTTCTCAGTCACTAACGGCACAGTTAAGGTTCACTTTATCGATCCTTTTACACGGAGCGAGCAGAAAAAAATAATGTACTGGCTAGCGCAGAATGCCGCGGCTGTGACCACCTTGTACGGAAAATTCCCGATAGATGACGCTGTTGTTACCGTAAAAAAAGCCCAAGGTGCCAGTGAGCCGGTGCCTTGGGGGCAAGTACTACGTGAACGAATTGAGGGGGTAAATTTTCATGTAAACCCAAGATTTTCGCGCGCGGACTTTATGCGCGACTGGACCGCCGCTCATGAATTCAGTCACTTGTTTATCCCCTTTCCAGGCAATAAAGACAGTTGGTTTTCCGAGGGGCTGGCGACCTACCTGCAGAACACTTTGCGGGTGCGCGCCAGCATGCTGAGCGAACAGCAAGGTTGGCAGAAGTTATATGAAGGTCTGAGACGTGGTCAGCGCGATACCAAAATGCAAGATATGCCGCTGGCAGAGCTAAGCCCGAAGATGTGGGATTCACGCAGTTACCAGCGTGTTTACTGGTCGGGCGTGTGTTACTTCTTGCGAGCCGAAATCGATCTGTTCGACGCGACAGGTGGCGAACACTCGTTAGACTCGGTGCTGCGCGACTTTAATCGATGTTGCCGTTTTAAAAAGAAGGCCTGGAGTGCGCTCGCATTGGCGCAAAGGTTTGACCAGATCAGTGGTACTAAAGTGTTTACGCGCAACTTACGCGACATACTGAAAACGTACACCTTGCCTGAGATCGAACCGCTGTTTGCCGAGCTTGGTTTACGCGTCAATCGTCGACGCATCGCTGTCGTTGCTGACAACAACGTGTTGCGGCAACGCATAATGCGGGGTGCACTTTCGCCGGTTGTCGCCAAATAGCACGATAAGCGTCTGTATGAAGCTTGCGGTATCGCTGGGGTGTTGAACCATACATTTGCGATTATCAAACAGCAATCGATTTGCTTGCACGTTCTATGTGGGTCAGGTTTTTTCCTGTGCTGCGGGCTGTCTAGCGACTTCTTTCTCATTGTTGTTAGGCCTGTCAAAGCCTGCGGTGGAGGTAGCCATATCCCGTTCTTCGCCGGTGCAGAGATCGCGCACCTTGGTATGGCCGTTGTTACAGATAATCTCGATATTCAGGTCGGGGTATTGCAAAAAAGCAGACATACTTCATTACTCTGGTAAGCGTACAATAGTACGATTTATAGTCAAGTATAGGTCGTAAAACCGATTCGTTCCGCTGCCACCGGTCGGTTG
>JBPCXM010000177.1:0-5239 GCA_051008535.1 Pseudomonadales bacterium
GCCTTCTCCACATCCACGAATTCTGCATGCGGAATGAGTTGCAGAAAATCGTCGACTTCCTCTTCGGTCACCACGTCGGATGAGCGGCCACGAACTAGCATGACGGGCACATCGATGCGCACTGCTGCTTCTACCATTCGCTCTGGTTTCGGTGGACCATCTTGGCGAGGCTTGAAGAAATTAGGGTCCCAGTGCCAATAGAAGCGGCCATCGCGCTCGCGCAGGTTCTTGCGCAAACCGCTATGATCGTCACGCATCGGACGCCCTGTGTATCTCGCGACAGCTGCCGCCGCCTCTTCCAAAGACGCGAATCCACTCTCAATGTGCTCTTGCATGAATTCGTAAATCTTCGTCACACCGTCGCGGTTTAGCCGCGGCGTAACATCGACCAGCACAATCGCCAAGAACATGCCGGCCTCAATTTCGCCGGCGCCCAACATCGCCGCCATGCCGCCAAGGGAAGCGCCTACCACCGCCGGTGGCTGCTCGAAAGAACGCGCCAGACACGCCATGTCGAGAGTGAAGTGCACCATCTCGTACAAGACGTCTTGCGACCAGCCACTCTCACCGTGACCGCGGTGATCATAGGCCACTGCATACCAACCCTGATCTGCTAAAGTGCTCGCCGTAGCGCCCCAGGAGTGCCGGGTTTGGCCGCCGCCATGGGCTAAAATAACCGGTGGGTTAGCAGGATCACCATAGGCGTCTGCCACCAGGGTTATCCCATCTTCCCCGTCAAATTCAAATCGTCTCGCTTGCACTCGCCTGATTCTCCCTACATCCGTACTAAAACTACCAACCGCTTTAATGAGAAGTGTATTGAAGTTGTTAGTACATTCTCAATAGTAACCAGTCGGTTAAATAAACCATCACGGCAACGGGAATTATCGTGCCTATCAGTGATCCTAAAAGGTGGTGACGTGGGCTAACAGCCGTTAGCGCGAGCAGGTAATTCAGCGCCGGGGCCGTCCACAGGAAGACTCGCATAATGGCAATATTTTTTATCGGGCTGGAATGAAGAGTGCTTACAAGCCTGTTTATCACTGGGTGTAGCTCTTTTTCAGACGGTGTACCACCAACGAAACGAACGACAAGAAATGAAACAGTTATGCCAATATTAGCACCAATAAAAGCAATCAAAGTTCCCCACCATTGACCGTAAACCAGTCCGCTAGCGATGATAAACAACGTGCCCGGAACATACAGCAGAAGGCCGACACAAAACAACATCACATACAGTAGTACGCCGTAAGCGCCCCACTGCTGAACCATGGCTCTTATCTCATATGGGTTAGCGTTTTCCAAGATACCGCTTTGCCGAGCAAAGACATAAAGCCCTAGAAGCACAAACACGAGTAGCGGTAGCCTGAAACGACTCGAGTAAAAACGTGGAGAATAATCCATTATTAAGGAACCTCTGATCAATGCCATGGCGCCTCTGCGCAACCTAAAGCACACCTATGCAAGACGCGGATCGCCGTTAATGGCCTTAGTCCTTGGCAAGATTCGCAACGCCGCAGAGGTGTGCTTTAGGCCGCGCCCGACGGGGCATACAGGCGATTGGTCACTTGTCGTTGCTCCTTTTCGACAGGCCGACGCATGCCTTCAAAGTAGCGCCTCGATTGGCCAATCGCCTATGTGCCAGAGGTGCCATGGCATTGATCAGAGGTTCCTCAAGTTTAACCCGACAGCCCGGGCTAGCAAATGCTAATCCGGCCGTTCCTACACTGATTACACTAGCTTTCCAGAACGATAATCCCTTATCGCCTGGTCAATCTGTTCGCGCGTATTCATAACGAAGGGACCCCAGTTTACCACTGGTTCGTTCAGCGGTTTGCCAGCGAGCAATAACAGCTTACTGTTTTCAGTGGCATTGAGATTGACGATATCGCCTTCTCCTAGCATGCCGAGCTGTTGCCGTCGTAACGATCGGCTCTCAATACCCTCATCGACGGTGATAGATCCTCGATACACATAAAGGAGCACGCGCTTGCTGCTAGCTATGGGTAAACTAATGCTCTCGCCCGCCGCCAGCCCGATGTCGAAGTAATCGGGTTTTGTGCTAACGTTCGCCACCGGGCCCCTTGTCTGCGTGCCATCGACCATGAACGAGCCGGCTATAACCTTGGCACTACTGACATTGCCGAATCGCACCTCAGGAATCTGCTCCGGGCCGTATTCCCGGTAGTTGGGTTCGGTCATTTTTTCCGCGGCCGGCAGATTTACCCATAATTGAAAGCCATGCAAGCGACCGGATTCCTGCTGCGGCATTTCCGAATGTAACACACCACGGCCGGCGGTCATCCACTGTACACCACCACCGACCAGCAAGCCTTCGTTGCCGAGGTGATCACGGTGTTTCATGCTGCCTTCCAGCATATACGTCACGGTTTCGAAACCCCGATGCGGGTGTTCCGGAAAACCACCGATATAATCGACCGCGTCGTCGGATGCTATTTCGTCTAGCAACAGAAATGGGTCAAAGGTTTGTAGTGCCTTGTGGGCCACGCTGCGTTGGATCTTGACTCCATCACCGTCGGTGACGGGCTCGCTATCATAAACGTGCAGTAGTGGGCGGTTAGCATGCATGTTCGTAGTCTCCTCCGTTGTTTACTCAGAACTTATCGCGATTGTGCGGCGTGTCATAGTCAATCTCCGGCCCCAAAGGAACGACACGTGTCGGGTTGATCGTGTCATGACTGAAATAATAGTGGGTTTTAATGTGACGAAAGTCGACCGTGTCAGCGACACCGGGTTGCTGAAACAAGTCGCGCAAATAGTTGGGCAGATTCGGATAGTCCTCAATACGCTTCAGGTTGGTTTTAAAGTGACCGTGGTAGACAGTATCAAACCGAATCAACGTGGTGAATAAACGCCAGTCGGCTTCGGTGATTTGAGCACCGACTAAATAGCGCTGCGTAGCGAGACGCGTGTCGAGGCTATCCAGCGCGGCAAACAGCGACCTGAAATTCTTTTCGTAGGCTTGCTGTGTCGTGGCAAAACCAACCTTGTAAACGCCGTTATTGATACTGTCGTATACGAAATCGTTAATTACGTCGATTTCGGCACGCAATGCTTGCGGATAGTAATCGCCGGTGACGGCGGTGAAATCATTGAACGCCGAGTTCAGCATGCGAATGATTTCCGCGCTTTCGTTATTGACAATGGTATTGGTGTGCTTGTCCCACAGCACTGGTACTGTTACGCGGCCAGAGTAATTCGGCTGAGCCGTCGTATACACCTCATACAGGTAGCGAATGTCGGCAACCGGGCTCTCGCCTTCAAGCTCCCAGCCGTTATCCAGCATTTCCGGTTTAACGATGCTAACAGTAATCACATCCTCGAGTTTTTTCAGTTTGCGAAAGATCAAGGTACGGTGCGCCCATGGGCAGGCCAGTGACACAAACAGGTGGTAGCGACCTGCTTCGGCTTTGAAGTCGTCGTTGCCATCCGCTGTGATTTTGTGTCTGAACTGCGAATCATGGCGCACAAACTCACCGCCGCTGGCGCTGGTGTCGTACCAATCGGTGTGCCATTTTCCTTCAACCAATAAACCCATGTTTGCATCCTCTAATACTCAAACTATTCGATGAATAAAATTCATTATATTTAGTAGTTTTATAATTAAAATCGAAATAAAATGACTTATATGTTCAAATATTTAGAATATTAAATTGATGACTAACAAACTGACGCTGGACGCACTGGAAGTACTGGACGCGATCGATAGGAAAGGTAGCTTTGCGGCCGCTGCTGCAGCGTTGTACCGCGTGCCGTCGGCATTGACTTATAGCGTACAAAAGCTGGAAGAAGACCTTGGCGTCAGTGTTTTCCGCAGAGAAGGACGCCGTTCGGTACTCACACCAGCTGGTAAGGTGTTACTCGAGCAGGGGCGTGAGCTAATGGAAGCGGCCGAACGGCTCGTGGAAACGACCCGGCAACTAGACAGTGGCTGGGAGTCCTGCCTGAACATCGCCATTGACTCCATCCTCGGTTTTGATGTGATCTACCCGCATCTTGAGGCCTTCTATCAACTGAAACCGGACATAGAAGTAAACCTGTACGAAGAAGTGCTGGGCGGTTCATGGGAGGCAGTCATCGAAGGCCGCGCCGACTTGGCGCTGGGAGCTCCGGAGGCGCCCGCGAACAACCCGGGATTGCACTATGAAGAGATGATGCGCGTTGATTGGGATTTCGCCGTCGCCAAAAACCACCCACTGACAAAGGTTAATCACGCCGTATCCGCAGCGGATGTGCGCCAGTATCGCGCCATTGTCGTGCGTGATTCGTCACGCGAACTGCCAGCCTTAACGCGCCGGGTGTTTGACCAACAGCCCGCGCTAAAAGTCGCCACCATGCAGCACAAAATTGATGCGCAAGTTCGCGGCTTGGGCGTCGGCTTTCTACCGAGACACCGCATTCTCAGCCATATTAAGAATGGCGAGCTGGTGATTTTGCCCCTACACAATAAGAGCAAGGCTTCACCCTTACATTTGGCGCGGAAAACCAATAACAAGGGCAAGGCGCTTCACTGGTGGATGGAGAAGCTCAGCTCCTGTTGATGGCCACGCTCCTAACCCAACCGCACTAATAATCCATTGATGCCGCGTACCAGGCGACGCGGGTAGTGAGTCGCGAATTGTACCAATGCTTTATTAGCCAACCTATCCACAAATACCACGTCGCCTTTCATACACGCTGCGTAGGTTTCCTCCGCGAGCTTGGTCGGGTCGGCTTTCAGAAAGCGAGGAATGTGTTTTTCCAGGCCTTTCGCATCGCTTAGCATATTGGTATCGGTAAATCCGGGACACACACAGGTCACCGTCACTCCCGTGCCTTTTAGCTCTTCGGAAATGCCTTCACTAAAAGACAATACGAAAGCCTTGCTGGCTCCGTACACACTGAAGGTAGGCGTGGGCATAAAACTGGCCACCGAGCCCACATTGAGAATTTTGCCGCGGCCACGAGCTATCATTGCGCCAACAAATTGGTGGGTCATGTTCACGAGGCTTTGAATATTGAGCTGCAATAGGTTATTTAAAGCATGTGCGTCACTGCTTTCGAATTTTTCTACTAGCATCATGCCAGCATTGTTGACCAAAATATCGATCTCAATTTGCTGCTCAGCAAGCTGCTCAAACAGTTGCTGTGGCGCATCCGGCGGAATCAGATCGGCAGCAAACGTTTGCGCTTTGATCGCATATTCGGCACTCAACGAAGCCGCTAGATCATCAAGCCT
>JBPCXM010000178.1:0-3808 GCA_051008535.1 Pseudomonadales bacterium
TGCGCACCTTGCCCAAGGGGGTGGACCAACGCAGTGCTTGCCGCCATCCTGACTGGACCGGGCCGGACGACCTGGCCATCAAGATGATTGAGTTGCGGGAGATTACCGATTGGCAAGTACCTATCTACATTAAAGTGGGGGCCACTCGTACCTATTACGACGTCAAACTGGCGGTCAAAGCAGGCGCGGACGTGATCGTGCTGGATGGTATGCAAGGAGGCACCGCGGCGACCCAGGAAGTGTTTATCGAACACGTAGGTATTCCAACCTTGGCGGCGCTGCCGCAGGCGGTGCAAGCGCTGCAAGAAATGGAGATGCATCGCAAAGTACAGTTAATTGTGTCCGGTGGGATTCGCAACGGTGCCGACGTGGCCAAATGCATGGCGCTGGGCGCGGACGCGGTAGCGATTGGCACTGCGGCTTTGATCGCCTTGGGTTGTAATCATCCGAAATTCAAGGAAGCCTACCGCAAAATCGGCTCTGAACCGGGATTCTACGATGACTACCACGAAGGGAAATGCCCGGCCGGTATTTCAACCCAGGACGAGGAGTTAATGCGAGTGTTGGATCCAGAGCTCGGCGGGCGTCGGCTAGCGAATTACTTGCAGTGTATGACGCTGGAAGCGCAGACGTTAGCGCGAGCGTGTGGTAAATCACACTTGCTAAATCTGGAGCCTGAAGACATGGTCGCACTGACTGTCGAGTCTGCGGCGATGGCGCGGGTGCCCCTTGCAGGCACTGATTGGGTTCCCGGGCGGGGTGACAGGCATTAAGTTCAATAAAACCAGACTGCAGTAAACGATATCGGATTAAACGAGAAACGCGAGATTGAGGGGCTGTTCTAGTGTCAGAGATGGTGATGAGAGACACGATCCGCTTTCTGTTTCGAGGTGAAATCAAGGAACTAGTCAATCCCTCGCCAACGCAGACAATATTGGAGTGGTTACGTCTCGACATGGCCCAGACCGGCACCAAGGAAGGCTGTGCCGAAGGCGATTGTGGCACATGCACAGTCGCAGTGGGTGAATTATACGGTAACACAATTCGCTATCAGGCTATTAACTCCTGTATCCGTTTTATGCCGACACTAGACGGTAAGCATTTGCTTACCGTAGAAGATTTAAAGAGCCCTGACGGCAAATTGCATCCGGTGCAGCAATCGTTGGTTCAGCAGCATGGCTCGCAATGCGGATTTTGTACTCCTGGGATCGTGATGTCGTTGTTTGCGCACTATTGTGCCGAAGGTTCTACGGACCGCGCTACTATTGATACTACCTTGGCGGGCAATCTCTGCCGTTGTACCGGTTATGGCTCTATTATTGCGGCGGCCCAGGCGGCGCAGACTATTAGCGAAAAATACTGTGTTAACCAGAAACCGGATCAAACCATCGCTCGCTTAAACAGCATTAAACCGTTAGACAGCGTTGCCCTCAAGCATAATGGAAGGCAGTATTTTGCTCCTGTTGCGGCGCAACGATTGGCGGAGATGTTGCAGGAACACCCCACTGCCGTCTTGCTTAGCGGCGGTACCGATGTGGGGCTCTGGGTAACTAAGCAGCACAGAAGTTTAGCAACGGTTATTTATACCGGCAACGTAGCCGAGCTTAATGCTATAAAAGTCGGTGCGGATCATATTGAAATAGGTGCCGCGACAACCTACACGGACAGCATCGAGTTATTGACTACCCATTTCCCCGACTTTGGTGAGATATTGCGCCGCTTGGGCGCCACCCAGGTGCGTAATGCTGGCACGATTGGGGGGAACGTAGGAAATGGTTCGCCCATTGGTGATACGCTGCCCGTACTGATTGCCTTGGGCGCCAGCGTGCGACTGCGGAGAGTGACAGGCGTGCGGGAAATAGCTTTGCAGGACTATTTTATTGATTACGGTGTACAAGATAGAGAGCAGGGTGAATTTATCGAGTCAATTAGCGTGCCGTTGCTGAAGCATAAGGCACTGTTTGGTGCCTACAAAGTCTCGAAACGTTTCGACGAGGATATCTCGGCGGTGCTCGCTGCCTTTAGCTTGGAAATTGAAAACGGAAAAGTTTGTAAAGCGTCTATCGCCTATGGCGGTATGGCGGCGATACCCAAAAGAGCGTCGGCCTGTGAGCAAGCACTCGTGGGTGCTTGCTGGAACGAAACTAATATGGAGCGGGCGGTTGCCGCGTTGGTGGAGGATTTCACTCCGCTCACCGATTGGCGCGCAAGTGCGAATTACAGATCCAAGGTCGCGGCCAATTTGTTGCGCCGCTTTTGGTTAGAGCATAGTGGCATAGGACAGGCGACTCGCATCCTTGGACATGAGGTAAGGATAGCGGAGTTAGTAACAGAATGAGCGTAACAAAAATGCAAACCAATCACCGGGTAAACCAGCCGTTGGCGCATGACAGTGCGCATCTTCACGTGAGTGGTGAAGCCATTTATGTAGACGATATCCCCGAGCCACCCGGCAGCTTGCAGGTATTTATAGCCACCAGCCCTCATGCTCACGCCCATATCGTCAGTATGGATTTGGAAAAAGTAAGATTTGCTCCGGGTGTTGCCGTCGTCTTGACAGCAGCCGACTTACACTATGCTGAGGATAGCGATGCCGAGCATTCGTACGATGAACCTATATTTGCCGTCCACGAAGTAGATTGTCATGGACATGGTTTATTCGCCGTAGCGGCGGAAACAATCACGCAAGCTCGCGCCGCCGCTAAACTGGCGAAGGTCGAGTACCAGCAACTCGAGGCCGTATTAACGTTGGATGACGCGCTGGCGAAACAGGCGTACTTATCGCCCAGTCAAACTATGCAACGCGGCAACGCACAGGCTGCTTTGCTATCTTCCCCGGAGCGTCTCGCCGGCAAGATCAGCATTGGCGGTCAAGAGCACTTTTATCTGGAAGGCCAAGTGTCGCTGGCTATTCCAGGTGAAAACGACGATATCATGCTCTACTCCTCTACTCAGGACCCCACAGAAATTCAATTTGCCGTTGCCAGTGCGCTAGGCTGCCCGGCCAATTCCGTTACCGTGGAAGTGCGGCGTTTGGGTGGCGGTTTTGGCGGTAAGGAATTACAGGCGGCGCCGTTTGCGATCATTGCGGCGTTAGTTGCGGTTCGCACACGCCGACCCGCCAAGGTTCGATTGGACCGCGACGATGACATGATTATGACCGGTAAGCGGCACGACTTCGTTATTAATTACGATGTTGGTTTTGATACCACCGGGCGCATAGAGGGGATCGAGTTGGAAATGGCTTCGCGTTGTGGCAATTCGCTGGATTCTTCGGATGCCGTGAATGATCGCGCAATGCGCCATGTGGACAATGCCTATTATCTTCCGCATGTGTCGATTATTTCACACCGCTGTCGCACTCATACCGTATCCAATACCGCACTGCGCGGATTTGGCGTTCCGCAAGCCATGTTGGGTATTGAACGCGTGCTGGAAGAAATCGCTTTCCACCTGGGATTAGACCCACTCGAAGTCAGGCGGGTAAACCTCTACGGTGAGGATGGTCGCAATATTACGCCTTATAATCAACGTGTTGAGGATAACTTGGCTCCCCAGCTTATCGGCCAATTGGAGCAAGACTGTCATTATCTGCAGCGTCGCTCCGAGACTAGAAAATATAATGCTAACAATAAAATTCTGAAAAAAGGCATAGCCCTGACGCCGGTCAAGTTTGGTATAGCCTTTTCCTCGCAAGCGTATAACCAGGGTGGGGCGTTGGTTCATGTATACGCTGACGGCAGTGTCCATCTCAATCACGGTGGCACCGAGATGGGTCAGGGCCTATTTATCAAGGTGGCGCAAATCG
>JBPCXM010000179.1:0-7256 GCA_051008535.1 Pseudomonadales bacterium
AGCGCTATCCAGACCGCCTTGGTTTCAAGAAAATAGTCGAGCTGTTCAGGTCCCATGTCTTTACCAATACCGGACTGTTTGACCCCCCCAAACGGGGTATTGGCATCAATCATATCGTGCGTATTAACCCACACGGTACCGGCTTCTAGTTTGGGCACGATGCGGTGTGCCCTGGATATATCACGGGTAAATACACTAGCCGTCAAGCCATAAATATTATCGTTGGCCAGTGCTAGGGCTTCTTCTTCCGTATCAAAAGGGATGGCTACAAGTACCGGTCCGAAGATTTCCTCCTGCACAATACGCATGTCATTCGTGCAATCGGCAAACAACGTAGGCTGAACAAAATAGCCTTCCCCTCCAGGATTCTCACCGCCGCAAACAAGTCGGGCGCCTTCCTGCTTGCCGATTTCGATGTAGCTCATCACCGTTTGCTTTTGCGCCGCGGAGATGGCGGGACCCATTTCTGTATTACTATCCAGCGTCGCACCAATCTGCATTGCCTCAGCGCGCTTAGCTATGGCCGTTAGCACTTCTTCGTAAACGGCGCGCTGAATATAAATACGGGAGCCGGCGCTGCAGACTTGGCCGGTGTTAAAGAAAATGCTTTGCTGGGTAGCGTCCACAACCCGATGTATATTGGCGTCTTCAAAAACCACCATCGGGGATTTTCCACCTAATTCCAGGGTAACGTGGTTGATATTTTCAATAGCCGCCTTGCCCACGGTTTTGCCGACATCGGTGGACCCGGTAAACGACACTTTATTGATGCCGGGGTGATTCACCAGATCGTTACCGATAGTGCTACCGCGACCAGTCACAATATTTAGCACACCTTTGGGTAAGCCTGCTTGCTGGCAAAGCTGTGCAAAAAATAGCATGGATAACGGGGTGAGCTGAGCAGGCTTTAATACCAGTGTGCAGCCTACCGCCAGCGGTGCCGCCAGTTTCCAGATCGCCATGTTGAATGGCCAGTTCCAGGGCACAATCGCACCGACCACACCGACCGGTTCCTTGAGCGTATAGGCAAAATGGTCGCCCTCTACCGATACCGGTCGGGTAGCCCCATCAATTTTGGTCGCCCAACCCGCCATATAACGTAACAGGTCGACGGAACCCGCCATATCGACCGCCTTGCAGCCTTCAATGGCCTTGCCCGCATCCAGGGCCTCTATTTCTGCCAGGGTTTGCAGGTTTTCCTCAATCAGATCAGCAAGACGGTGCAGCACTCGCTCGCGTTGGACCGGTTTCCATTGTGACCACTCACCTTCGTCAAAAGACTGCCTCGCGGCCCGCACTGCCCGATCAATATCAGCGCTGGTAGCAGAAGGTACTTCGGCTAGAATACCCTCGGTGCAAGGCTCCAACACGGGCATGGTTGCACCATCACTAGCAGCAAGGAATTCACCGTTGATATACATACGCTGCTGTTGCTGCAAAAAGGCATGGCTTTGTTCAGTCACACCGTAACGGCTGATGTATTGCTCTACTGTTGTATCCATGGGTGCTATTCTCTCTAACCGTGGATGGGTTTGCCATTGACACCACGCGCAGATTCCATCACGGCTTCTGACAACGTGGGGTGGGCATGAATCATTGCAGAGATATCCTCGGGCAATAATTCGCTGTGTTTGGCCAGTAGCAATTCGTGGATTAACTCCGTCGCATTGTGACCAACAATGTGCGCGCCTAGAATTTCATCGGTTTTTTCATCGCACAGTATTTTTACCAGCCCGTCGGGTTTGCCCACGGCGATGGATTTGCCAGCACCGGGGTAGTTAAATACCGATTTTTTGACCGCAAGCCCCTGCTTAAGGGCCTGGTCTTCGCGCAAGCCAAAGCCTGCCACTTGGGGCTCACAATAAATTGCCGAAGGCACGCTATCGGGGTCGACTGTTTTCGCTGTGGGGGCATGCCCGGCCATATATTCCACCGCGATCTCCCCCTCCTTGCTGGCCACATGGGCCAAGGCCGGTGTTGCGGTAATATCACCTATGGCAAAGATACCGGCTGCCGTTGTCTGGCAGTAATCCCCGATCTGTACGTAATCACGCTCGTTGAGCTTAACACCCATTTCCTGCAAACCCAGGTTCTCGGTATTGGGCACCCGGCCGAATACCACCAATGCTTTTTCGGCGTTTAACGTTTGCTCGCCCTCTGTAGTTTCAACGGTGACGCTTACACGTTTTTTGCTTGTCTTCAACGAAAGCGCTCGAGTACTCGTCATTACTTTGATTCCATCTCGCTGCAGGCATTTTTCCAATACCGCGCAAGCCTCGTAGTCCTCAGTAGGCAAAACATGTTCTACCAATTCAACCAGCGTAACTTCTACACCAAAACTATTCATCACATACGCAAACTCGCAACCGATCGCGCCGGCACCGAGGATAATCATGCTTTTGGGCAGTTCGTTCATGGCTAGAATGCCGGTTGATGACAGCACTTGCTGTTCGTCTATGTCGAAACCGGGAATTACCATGGGTCGAGAGCCCGTAGCCACCATAATATTTTTCGCCGTGACTTTCTGTGCGCCATCAATAGTCACTTCGCCCTTGCCGGTAATCTTTGCGTTGCCTTTTAGGTAGTCGATCTTATTTTTTTTCAGCAGACTAGCCACGCCACCGGTCAGTGTTTTGACGACTGACCGTGAGTTAGCTTGCACTTTGGCATAGTCCAGATTGCTGCGATCTACTTCGACACCAACGGCTTCCATCTCTCGCATGGAGTGAAAAACCTCGGCCTGATGAATCAGGTTCTTGGAAGGAATGCAGCCCCAGTTAAGACAGACCCCGCCAGGATTGTCTTTCTCGATCACCGCTGTTTTCAGACCCAATTGTGCCGCCCGCACGGCCGCCACATAACCGCCGGGACCAGCACCAATTATTACTAAATCGTATTGCATCGTCATTTGGTTTCCCCTATGCCAGCATCAGTTCCGGATTTTCCAGGCAATCATGAACAGCCTTCATAAAACGCGCCGCCGGCTCACCATCGAGAATGCGATGATCAAAGGTCATACTCATGGGCATCATGGTGCGGGGAACGATCTCACCATCGCGCACAACAGGCTTTTCCATTGGTGTCGACGGACCCAATAAGGTCGCATTGGGCAGGTTCAACACGGGAGTTGATTGCAAACCAGGCGGCCCAACACCGGCTGTACTGGAAAGGGTAATCGTCGATCCTGACAAATCATCGGCACTGGCCTCGCCCTTGCGTACACGCGCAATCAACGCTTTCATCTGAAGATCAATATCCACTAGTCCCATGGATTCGACGTTGCGCAATACAGCCACCATCAGACCGCTGTCAAACTCGGTGCTGCCTGGCATCGAAACGGCAATCCCCATATTAATGTTGTCGTAAATAACGATGTCTTCCCCTTCCTGGCAGGCATTGGCGATGGGTACCTGCTTAACCGCCGTCGCGATAGCCTTGATAATAAAGGCATTCACCGAGACTCTAGTACCAAGTTGTTCTTCTCGAGCGACAAACTTTTTCCGCATGACCAACAGCTCAGTAATATCCGATTCCCAGGCCGACGATAGCTGCGCGGTGGTCTGCAGCGATTGCAACATGCGATCGCCAATGGTTTTACGCATGCCTTTCATCGGTACCCGCGCTCTCTCCCGAGACCCCGCCGCAATACCACCCATGGCAAGTGGTGCAGTCACACCTCGCTCCAGCGCCAACACTACATCTCGTTTGACGATCCGCCCGCCCGGACCGGTACCGGCGACCCGGCCCAGGTCCAGCCCGTTATCTCTGGCTATTTTTTTGGCCAGGGGTGATGCCTTAATTCGACCGCCGGTTTGAGCTGCTTGCGCTACCACAGGGCCGGTAGCCTGTGCAGTCTCTGCTACTGGTGCCGCTGTTTCTGTCGCTACGGCTGGCTTTTCTTCACCGGCATCCGCCACCAAAGTCGCCAGCTCCTCCTCGCTGTCACAAAACTGGGCAATAACAGTTTCACAAGGAACGGTCTCACCCTCAGCCAACACAATGTTGATATAACCCGATTCCGGAGATTCACAGTCATAGGTGACTTTCTCCGTCTCCACTGTCATCAAGGCTTGACCTTTCTCTACATACTCACCCTGCTTCGCCAACCACTCGTTAACCGTTCCCTCATTCATCGCCATCGCGAGCTTGGGCATTACATAATTATTGGCCATTGCTATTCTCCCCTTATGCCAGCACTTTTCGGATAGCGGCTTCGATTTTTTCCGGGTTTGGCGCGATATAGTCCTCCATGTAACCGCCGGGTACCGGCATATTCGGCAGCGTCACCCGGGTGACCGGCGCATCCAACAGATCGAATCCTTGTTCCATCACATTAGCGGAGACCGTATTGGCGAAGCTGCCCGACTCCCAGTCTTCATCCACCACCACCAGACGATTGGTCTTTTCAAGGGAATGCAGCACCAGGTCCAGGTCGAAGGGTACGAAGGAGCGGGGGTCAATGATTTCGCAGCTGATACCTTCATCGGCAAGCTTGTCCGCCACTTTAAAGCTATTCTGTAATTGCAAGCTGTTGGCCATGACGGTGACATCGCTACCTTCGCGTTTTACCTCGCCGACACCCAGTGGCACGGTGTAATCTTCGCCCACATCCGGCACCTCGCCTTTCAACATCATGATGCCCATATGCCAGGGAATCACCACCGGATTATTGTCGCGAATAGCGGCCTTGAACATGCCCTTCGCATCGTACGGCGTAGAGGGCATGGCGACCTTGATACCCGGATGATGGGCAAACGTGCCATGAATGCTCATCGCGTGATCGTTAGCCAGCCGCTGACCCGTACCCACACCCGCTGTGATCGTAATTGGCATGGGGCGCTGGCTCCCATGCAAAAAGTGATATTGGCCGGTGCTTACCGACGCCTCGGAAAAGGTCACGTAGGTAAAACCGCCGAACATAAAGTCGACAATCGGGCGCATGCCCTCTTGCGCTGCCCCCATGGCCACACCATACATCCCGGATTCTGCGATCGGGGTATCCACGATACGGTCCGGGCCAAACTCGTCAACCAGGCCCTTGGTGTGGGGAAAGATGCCACCACGAATATCCTGGCCCACCATAAAGACGTCTTCATCCAAGCGCATTTCTTCCTGGTAGGCTTCTTTAATCGCTTCAATCAGGCTTATGGTTCTCATATTAATAATTCTCCAGCAGCGGCTTAATCGGCAAAAACCGCAGCCATTAATTCTTCTTCGGTCGGACGTGCAATTTCACTGCTATCGGCAAAGGCCTCAACCGCTTCGATTTCTTGCAAGGCGTCGGCAATGATGCCGTCGATCTCGTCCTGCGTGAGAATGCCGTCCGCTAATACGCGTTCGGTAGCCAGCTTAACTGGCTCGCGTTCGCGCATTTCTGCGTGCTCCTCGTCGCTGCGCGCTTCCCAGCCGCCCAGATCCGGCGTGCCAATATCGTGTTCGTTGTAGCGTTGTGTTTTTGCTTCAACCAAGGTTGGTCCTTTGCCGGCGCGGGCTCGTTCAACCGCGGCAAGGGCGACTTCCGCCACCGCGAAAACATCCTGGCCATCGACAATCACCGCCGGCATGCCGTAGCCCTGGGCAAGGCTGGAGATATCCTCGGTCGGATGCATTTCCGAAGCCCGGGCAAAAATGGCCATGCCGTTATTTTCGCAAAAGAAGATAATCGGTAACTTCCAGTTTTGTGCCATCAACAGCGCCTCGTGAGCCCGGCCTTCGCCGTACGAACCGTCGCCAGAACAATTCATCACGACTTGGCCCTTGTTACGGCGCTTGGCGGCCCAACCCCAACCCACCGACGGGGCAAAGTTATGGCCGATAAAACCGGACTGTTGATACACCTTGTGCTCGGGATAGGAGAAGTGCCACGCTGAACGCCCTTTACAACAACCTGTGTCCTTGCCGGTATGCTCGGCCAGGAAAGAACTGACGTCGATTCCCTTGCTAATCATATGCGTGATCCCATGCCCACGGTGATGCGGATTCAGGTTATCGTCCTGATTTAGAAAAGTGCAGGCACCCACCCCGGGTGCAATGGCGCCTTCAGCCGGGTGGTAGAAACCAATCAGCTTGCCCTGCATCATGCGGCTATACATCATCTTGTTGTATTGGTCTGCCCGCACCAAGTTACGGTACAAGGCCACCATCTGATCTTTGTTCAAACTCATGCTGTTCTCCTGTGGGATACCCGACGAGTCATCAATCTGCACCTGCAATAGCGCCGAAGATAGGTTGACCTAGCCCTGCACTCATACCGCCATCCACGCGTATTTCCTGACCGGTTATAAAGGTCGACGCGTCGCTGGCCAAAAAATTGTAGATGCCAACAACTTCATCCTGCCGTCCCATCCTGCCGAATGCGGTGAGAGTGGCTAGGAATCGGGCTTCGGGCCCACCATCATCCTCGGCCATCATGCCGGTACCGGCAATTAGGGCCGGGCAAACCGTATTGACCCGAATGCCTCTTGGCGCTATCTCTATAGCACTGGTACGGCTTAAATACGCCACGGCGGCTTTGCTGGCGGCATACACCCCCGTGCCAGCGTGGGTCAATCCTGAGCCCGCCGCAGAACCGGTCGTAATAATCGAGCCACCATCGCGCAAATGGGCCGGGCCGTATTTCAAGGCATAAAAAACACCATTGAAATTAACGTCCATCAGTTTTTGCATCGCAGCACTGGCAAATTCTTCTATCGAACCTTCATCGTCAGCCGCTCCGGCATTAACGACGAGTACGTCTAGCTTTCCCAACTCCTTTTCGGTCTGAGCGAAAACGCTTTGTACTTCTTTCTCATCGGTCGCATCGCAACGGAGAAAAATCGCCCCGATTTCACCGGCAATACCCTCCCCCTCTGCGCGCCTACCGGTGATCACCACCCTGGCGCCCGAGTCAATAAAATTTTGTGCGACGGTCAAACCGATACCCGAAGTGCCGCCTGTTACAAGGATGTTTTTACCCGTTAGAGAATGCATATCGTCTCCTGCAAGTTAGCTGTTGATCGCGCGGACCTCAGCTACTGCTGAGTCCACAAATAAATTTTTCCGCACTGTTTACTTACTTGGATATCGAAGGCCTCACCGGCTCGTGACATCGGGAATTCGTGGGTTACCATGGCATCGATGCCCTGTTTCACAACGGGGTGGCTCAGGGCGCGTACCAGGCCTTCTCTGTCCTTGATTCGCACATCGTGCTGACCGGTAAAGGTACTAGCCGGATCTATCACATGGTGCAGCGGGCTGAATTCCAGTTTGGCTCCCGG
>JBPCXM010000180.1:0-3151 GCA_051008535.1 Pseudomonadales bacterium
ATACTATCATAAATTGTCTTTGTTGTTTATGTGATAGCAGATTACGGCGTTTTTCAGCCAATCATGAGGGTATACCCTATTGGAATATCCGACTATTCATGTGTTTAACGACACGCTACGGGAAAACAACGACAGCGGCGGCGGCTCCTCTGATATGATTACAATGTAATTATTTTAAACCGCCATGAACCGAAGGAGCGAAGCACCATGGGTACAGAAGCATTTAGTGTCCGGACGGACAGTAAGAAAGTGAAGAAACTCGATCAGCTAGCTGGGCAGCAAGATAGGTCCCGGAACTATCTAGTCAATCAGGCAATCGACCAGTACCTGGAACTGCTAGCGTGGCAGCAGGAACGCGTTAAGGCCGGTATCAAAGCCGCTAACGAAGGTCGGTTTGCCAGTGACGCTAAAATGGATGAGATATTCAATAAGTACAAAGACGCTTGACCGTGCGTATTCGTTGGACCGAGCCGGCGGCGGAGGGCTTGCAGGACATACAGGACGCTATCGCCAGGGATAATCCTCGGGCCGCATTTGAAGTGACACAGCGAATACGTGTTGCCGTTGGTAACCTCATCGAGCATCCGAGGATGGGTAGGGAAGGGCGTGTGCGCGGGACATATGAGCTAGTGATACACGGTATTCCGTACGTAGTGCCGTATCGGATAAAGAAGAAAGAAATCCAGATTCTGAGTGTGTATCACACGTCAAGAAAATGGCCGGAACGTTTTGAGTAACTGATGACGTATCTGAGGTAATCCATTGAGTGCCTGGTTTTGGCTGGCTATTTCGGCAGAGTGGGTACGATGCTGCTAAAAGTGCCATCAGAGTATTGTTCACATGGTCTTCATAACACTATGGGTAATAGTGTCCGACGGTAAGAGCGAAATGTACAATTCTGGATATCGAACCCCACCGCATTGAATTCTGAATGCGTTTGACGGGCTGTTATGTGACATCAGCTGCCGGTGGCTGTAGCCTCACTTGAACGGGGAAAACAACCCAATATATACTCTAGAAGAGAAGAAAAACGAAGGGTGTCATCGCAAACCCAACAAATAAACCGGTCTTTGCGACGAGTGAGTATCCTTGGTTTCGGACGAACCAATACACACAAGCCGCCCCAAGAACAGCTTCGAAAACAAGCGCTGCTAAAAGGTTTTTGTGATACCAATCCGTCCCAAGCGCGGCGCTCTCTGGGCCAAAGACAAAATGGCCGTATCCCGAAATGAGGTCGCCGAGCCAATGGCCGAGTGTGAGCAGCATGGCTATGATTACAATCTTGCCATTACGCGTGAAAACATACGCGAGAACGCCAGAGAGGCTTATCCAGAAAAGCTGGGGAAGCAGATCGTGACTGTAGGTCATTTCTACAATCGCTGAAGACATTGTTGGGCCGTCCGCATTGGGTGCAGGCTCCATTTGTTCTATGCCGAGGCCAACCAGCGTGAACATGGCAATATCAATGAGAAACGCTGCAACAATTAGCAACCACCAAGGCGCGTGTGGTGTTTCGCGTTTTGCGACAAGTGTTGTGGCGAGATGACCTGTGATCATTCAATTTCCTCCAAGGGCTTTATTGTTACTTCATCGCTCCCGGTCAGGGCGCTTTGGTTTGCGCGCCCTGGATTCGCTGTCGCCATTACGGAACGATCATTCTAATAAAGGCAGTGGGCTATCTGACAGCGACGATCAAAATGCGAGAATCAATTGTTAGAATTCGCCTGTTCTCCTTGGGCCTTCTAGCGTCTGATGAAAAAGACTAGGCGAGTTTAGATGTCCATCAAACCGGGGCGAAACGATACAGCAAGAGTAACCGGAGCATGGCATTAGATTCTTTGCGTCACCGGTGTACCCAACGTTGCTGACGTTGAAGGTTCGGGGCGGTAACATGGCGCTCACGACCCCTTTCGGCCTTTCGGCTCAAAGCCATTACTTTTCTCTAAAGCAGATTGTTGCCCTGGCAATCGGATGAAAAACCCTTGACTCAGCAACATCGTCTCTTCCATTCGCTCCGGAAAGCGGGGTTTCGCTGTGCAGAAAACCTAATCGTTGTATGATTGCATAGCAGAATGTTTTAACAGCAAATGGTGCGACAATCCGACAGGTCTATAAATGTCACTAAGGGGACCGACGGGTCCTATTAAGTGGTTGTTATAAATTCAGGAGAGATTTGTGTCAGAACGGAACAGAATAGCGCTTCTTATTGATTGCGACAATGTTAGCCATAATTCTATAGAAGGAGTTGTCGAAGAGTTGTCAAAATTTGGCATGGTTAACGTTAGACATGCTCATGGCGATTGGAATAGCCCATCACTATCTGGATGGATTGAGAGGCTGCACCCACATGCGATTCGACCCATGCAACAATTCGCTTATACAAAAGGAAAAAACGCCACCGATTCAGCCATGATCATTGATGCCATGGACCTTCTGTACAGTAAATCAATAGATGCGTTTGCTCTAATGACAAGTGATAGTGACTTCACTCCTCTGGTAATGAGAATATTAGAAAGCGGACTAACCGTATATGGGTTCGGTGAAAAGAAAACCCCACAGCCATTTGTAGATGCTTGTTCAACCTTTATTTACACTGAAAACCTGGCTAAAGACAAGGAAGATAAGGAAAGCAATAAACCTTCACCCAAAAAGGGAAAAGCTAAGTTGAGGCAGGATACATCTTTAGTAAAATTACTACGAACTGCTGTGGAGCAAACATCTGAAGATGATGACTGGGCACATATGAGCAAGGTGGGTAAATATATATCAAATAACAGTTCATTTTCACCAATTAACTACGGCCACAAAAAACTGGGAGACCTCATACGGGAAACTGAGCTATTTGAAATTGAAATGAGAAATGACGGATCAGCAATGTACATCAAAGATGCTCGCAAATAAATTTATGACAAACCAGACTGCAACCCGATTCGGGTATCCCGAGACCCTCATTCGCGAATATGAATACTGGATAGTATTGCTGCGAGAACAGCAGGTTACACTCGGTTCCCTTGTATTGTGCGCAAAGTCTAATGCCACAGAATTTTCAGCTCTCTCTCCGAGTGCATTTAAAGAGATGAGCGTAGTTATCCAAGATATTGAACGTGTGTTAAAAGCAGCATTCGAGTACGACAAAATTAACTATCTCATG
>JBPCXM010000181.1:0-8208 GCA_051008535.1 Pseudomonadales bacterium
AGGGTATGTTCGGGTATGCCGGGAATGCGGTCGCCCTTCTCGATCGCGATTTCGCCGGCGTCATTCGCGAAATCATGCTCCGGGCTGAGCGCCATGAAATCATCCTCGAAAGTCGCCTCAATATAGCTGTAGGCGGCAAACCAGTCGAGTTTTCCAATAGCGCCGGCAAACGCGGATTCAAATCCAAGTCGTTTCGTCTCATCAATGTTAGCGAACAGACCGGTGGAGCGCCCGGTGGTTTGAAACAAGATGTCGTCTTTATTCACCGTATGGAAAAAACCCAGTCGATAGTTCGTAGCATTAAAGACACCACGCACCCCTATCTCATAACTCTTCGCCACTACATCATCCAACGGCGGATCGGCTAGAAATGCATTTGGCAAGCGGCACTCGAATTCGATATCGTCCGGATCCTCGCCGTCTTCGATGGCAAACTGCTGGGCGAGTTCGAACACACCCTCATTACAAGCGAGTTCTATGGGCGTGGGCGCTCGATTAGATTCGCTGTATGAAGCGTAAAAATTCAAGTGCTTTGCTGGTGTAAAAGTTACGCCGATCGAAGGGTTGAAGCGCGAGAAATTATGATCGCCGTTTAATTCAGGCCGCTCGCGGGAACGATCGCGTAGAGTGACATCGGTGTCATTATAGCGTCCAGCGAATGTCAAGCTGAGCGTATTGGTTAACGACCAGGTATCCGTAAAATAAATGCTAGCGGTTTCGGTTTCCGTACGCACGTTGGTGGCTGCTTCATCCACGAAGGTGCCCAAACCAAGACCTTCCGTGCTGCGCGTAGCCGGGTCGAGCTCGGCGAGCTCTACGATTGAGGTAAATGCTGACTCACCATTGAAGTAGCTAAGCCCGACGGTGAATCGGTTATCACGGCCAAATAGGTCCCGCATAAAGGTAAGTTGCCCGTCGATCCCATAGCTCTCCTGTTTGCGCGTACTTTGATTGTCAATCGCTTCATCGCTGATTTCGCCGCTGCCGGAAAGCTCGTCAATAACGTCCTCGAGTTCAAAGTCTTGAGGATCGAGTCCAGCCAGTCCGGCCTGCGTTTCGATGAACTGTTCCAAATCGTCAAAGCTGGTGATCGCAGGATCACCCGCTTCACAGATGTCATCGAGCTCAATGCCCAGATCATCTACAAGCGCATCTTCAATGTCATCCGTTTCTTCGAGCAGGGCGATTTCACCGCCGAAGAATTCGCACTCTTCGAAATCAGACCCGTCGCCGTTGAGGGAATCCGTATCGTTATTGCGGTAGAACGCGGTACCCGCCACTTGCACTTTGTCAGTAATAAAATGATTCGCATCGAATACGAATTGATACATGTCGTTTTCGGTAATATCGGGGGCGGTGAATACCGCTGCACGATCGATCCCAAGCAGACCGACCGGCAAAGTGCCATTGCCGATAAGATCGCTGTCACCGTACTGCACGGACAAATTCGCTTCAGATCTGTCGCCATCGCGCCAGCTGATGCTGCCATAGGCATTTAGCGCATCGGATTCGGATAAATCGCGCCAGTTGTCTTCTTCGAAATAGTTGACGTTGATGTAATATCCCCAGGCGCCGTTATTGCCACCACTTTCGATATTGCCGACAATGCGGTCCCAGGAGCCACCGTAAATCTCTGCCTGGTGGCCCTGGAACGTGAAGCCATCTTTCATCTCGATTGAGAGTGCGCCACCCAATGTATTCAGCCCAAACAGCGGATTTGCACCGCTAATCAAACTGATGCTGTTGATCGCTGATTGCGGCAAGAGGTCCCAGTTAACGGCATCCCCGAGTGGCTCATTGATGCGGGCACCGTTTTGGTAAACAGAAATGCCCTGCGCGAGACCGAGCAGGGGAGAGGCAGTGAAACCGCGGAACTGTAAGTCGGGTTGTAATGGGTTATTCTGAGCCGAGTTAATACTGACGCTGCCCAGATTCGCATTCATGTAGTCCGATAAATCAAGGCTTTGTGAACGCTCAAACGCGTCGGCATCGGCTGTTTGCACGGCAAACGGTATTTTGTTCACATCCAGCCCCGGTCCGCCACCAGGGGTCGTGCCAACGACTAGTATTTCTTCATCAAATCCCGCACCCTCAGCGCTGGCATTTGAATACCCTAATGCTAGCGAAACGGTAAGCGCCGCATTCAGCGCCGCGATGATCCAAGATTTAACTTTACACACAGTAGTAAATTGCATAATTCGTGCGAGAGCCCATGGTCCGGAGGGTATAGAGTCTTTGTCTGTAACTTATTCTAATTCTTCCACCATATCATGCACTAGCTCGCTTATACCGCAAAGGGAACTACTGCCTCGCTTCAGCAACGGCATAGTCCTCATATTCCGGCATTTCTTCGCAAGGGCTTTGTATAAATGCTAACAGGCGATCTAATTCGCTGCAGTCCCCTTGCCTGGCTTTGTGAATCGCTGTCTCGACCTGGTAGTTGCGTAATATGTATTTTGGATTCACTTTTTTCATGCCTTTTTGCACTGCCGCTAAATCAGTTTTTCTTTTGCTCAGCAAGCGTCGATAGCGATTTAGCCATGCATTGATATCATCACAATTGCCAAACATGGCGTGCAGTGGTGTATTGTCATCTCCGGGTTGGTATACGCATAGCCGACGGAAAAAATTTGTATAGTCAACTGCATGTTGTTGCATGAATTGCAATAGCTCAGTCAACAACTGGCGGCTTTCCTGCGTGTTTGCCAAACCAAGTTTATCGCACATCAGCTGACCATAACTTTCCTGATAACATTGTTCGTAGCGACCGAGGATCTCCTTAAGAGCCTGGGGCTCGGCTAGCGGCAGCATAGCGATCGCCAGGTGTTGTAAATTGCGATACCCAGTCCAGGGCTGCAGCTTAAACGCGTAACGGCCTTCGTCATCGGCCTGGTTAGCAACAAATTCGGGATCGTAAGCTTGCAGAAATGCATTCGTGCCGTAGTCCAGCGTCAATCCCAAAATGGACATATTGTCGGTGTTCATCACGCCGTGAACAAAACCTACGGCCATCCACTGGGCGATCAGCTTGGCCGTTGCCATAACCGTGTGTTCAAACAGTGCTAAATAAGGTTGCTGCTGCTCGAGTAAATGTGGCAAATGTTGCTGTAATACGTAATCCGCAAACATTTTAAGCTCACATTCCCCCAAGCCGTAGCGGCAGTATTGAAAATGCCCAAAGCGAATATGGCTGGGCGCCAATCGCGCCAGTAGTGCAGCACTCTCCGGCTGCGATCGCATGATGGGCTGGTCACTACCGATAATGCATAAAGCGCGACTGCCAGGAATGCCCAGGCCTGCCAACGCTTCTCCCGCCAGGTATTCACGTATTGTGGAACTCAGCCCAGCGCGTCCATCGCCCATGCGTGCATAAGGTGTTGGGCCGGCCCCTTTCAGAACCAAATCCCATTTATTGCCATCACGGTTACGCACCTCTCCTATTAACAATGCACGGCCATCGCCCAGCTGCGGCATATACGAGCCAAACTGATGTCCCGCATACGCAGTGGCTACCGGATCGCTGCCGGGTAAAAAGGATTTACCCGAGAAATAGTCGACTAGCGCATCGTTTTGTGCCTCATCTGAATCCAGGTCGATAAGCGCGGCGGCACCGGAATTAAAGCCAACCAAGCGGGGGTTACGTACCGCCTGGGGCAACACTCTGGAATAAAACTGCTCGGGTAAGCGCTGAAAGGTGTTGTCGAAAGCAAGTGTATCCAGGCTAGCCATTTAGTGTCCTGAGAGAGGAACGCCGTTGCAGACCATTGTTCGCCATAGACGATAATCTGTCTACTCTTCATGAGCCTGTATGTGACCAAAGTAGTAACTAACCACTGCTGAAGGTGTAATTGCTCTCCCGGCATCAATGGGTATAACTTGTAGTCTGTCCGCAACTTGCTAACTATGCGAATAAAACTTCGTTCTTTGACTCTCGCACTGCTTGTACTGCTGCTTCCGTGGCAAGCGGTAGCAGCGAATGCTGAGCGCGATGTGCTGATAAAAGAGCTGATCCCAAAAGTCACCGTCATCGGCGACAAGGATGAAGTCTTCCCGGTCTGGCCGGTCTATCAGCTTAACGAACTGATTGGCTATGCGTTCGAGTCCAACGATTATGTCGACCTGACTGGCTTCTCCGGCGATCGCATCAATCTCCTGATTGGCCTGGATGTCGGCGGCATCGTCAACGGAGTGAGGCTATTGTATCACCATGAGCCAATATTCCTGCACGGCCTGGGGCCACCGCCGCTGCTGAAATTTCTTGAGCAGTACGCCAATATATCAACGACAAAGCGAATTATCGTCAGTGGCGCCAAAAAGACAGCAGCGGATACCGAGGCTGACTCCACACTGCATCTGGACGGCGTCACCAAGGCGACGGTATCGGTGATCGTGATCAACGATACCATCCTCTCCATAGTGCTCCACGATAATTGATCAGTTTATATGCTCTCTCAACCTGTAATACTAACACTTGTATAATAGCGTGGTACGGCGCACACTACTATCGGCTTTTAGTCTGCATGGCTCTACGTGCAGAAGCCTTTCATGAATTTCAAATAATTTTGTGAGGGGGGGAATAAAAGTGAAAATTACCAAACTAAATCCAACCGGTCTGTTTATCGCGGTAGCGATGCTTTCTGTTACGCAAGCGGCAATGGCTGAGGATAAGGTCACATGGGATATTTCAGGCTGGATCAACGAAGGTATTACATATTATGACGATGGTGAGGGCAGCGATGCCGCACAGTTGTCTGATAATGGAACCACGCTAGGTAGTCGTATTACATTATCCGGTTCTTATGAACCGGAGAAGACCGGCCTAAAGGCTGGTTTTGAAGTTATCGTCGAACCGTTTTCCGGAACACCAAACTTTGCGGGTGGTGGTCAAACCACGCCACTGCTGTTTTCCAACCAGGACAATCTCGAGACCTTCAACGGTGGTGATATTGGTCTACTCGGTAGCAGTGTGCATGTTGGTGGCAGTTGGGGTAAGGTTACCTTGGGTCTGCAAAGCATGCCTACCGATAACATCGCGGTACTCGCGGACCCTTCGGTGACAATATGGTCCGGCATTTCCCCTATATTCCGCGGTAATGGCTTCTTTATTAGAGGCGTAGGCGCCGGCGCAACTAACACTACCTGGGGAGATTTCGCCCAATGTCTCACCACACCGGGTCTGGGTATTGGCATTGACTGCAACGGCATCTACCGTAACGGTGTTCGCTATGACCTGCCTGCGTTTGGTCCTGTTAGCGTAGCTATTGGTGCCGCCAATGACGATATCTACGATATTGCCCTCAAATACAGCGGTAAACTTGCCGGCCTGGCCGCTAATCTTCATTTCGGCTACGCGTATAACGGTGATGGCGGCACCAATGTTGGTGGCAGTGGGGCGTCGGTCTTTCAAGTTCAAGGTGGTCTGATGGATCCCGGGACCGGTCTGTTTGGTGTGTTCACCTATCAATTGGAAGAAGCGGATGATGCCGCTGCTGGAACAGGTGATGAGACCGACGCCATTTATCTCAAGGGCGGTATCAAGAAAGGCTGGCTTGACTTCGGAGATACGGCCCTCTACGTCGAGTACGGCCTCTATAGTGATCAATTCGGGGCGGCTAACGTTGATGGTGTAACGGGCTCTGAAATCACACGTATTGGTATTGTTGGCGAGCAATATTTTGGCAGCAGGCTGATTATCTATGGAAAGTGGAAACAGCTTAGCCTTGACGTGGATGGTACTGCCGCTGCCGAAGCGCTGTATGATGGAGCCGAAGACCTCGACCTGGTAACACTAGGTGTAACTTATCAGTTCTAGCACTCATTCTAGTGAAAAGAATTCGCTGACTACAGCAAAAGCGTCTTTGGAGGCTTTTGCTGTAGTGGAGGTTCAAAGGTCATTCAGCAGTTGTTTTCGTTTTTGTGCGTATTCCTCCTCGGTGATTAGGCCTTTCTCTTTTAATCGCTTCAATGTGGTAAACCGTTCTTCCAAAGAAGGTGTTGCTTTTTTTGAGCCGATTGTTTCCTCGCTACCCAGTATTTCCTCGAGCTCCTTGCGCTTTTTTACCTTTTCTTCTTTCTCGCGCATTGCTGTCTTATCCGCATCAGCTTCCAGCGCTACGTTCATATCAATCATTAACCAATTGTGCCGCTGAGCGTTCTTCAATCGTTTGTTCTCAACACCGATGGTTTTTACGATAGTTTTTTTAAAGCCGTTGGAGCTTTTTGAACGGCTACCGTGATCAAAATTGTAACGCACAATCCCGACGTGAGTTGGATCATAGGCGGCTTCATAACCCTCATCCCGGAGACGATCATAATCACCAATAATGACATTCAGTTTATTGTCTTTATAAAACGCCCGGCCAGCGACGAAATATTGATCCGTTGTCAAACCACGCAATCTACTGCCACTCTTTTCCATAGCGAAAATAATATCCTGGTTCGGTTTGGCATTTCCTAAGCCCTGCGCAAGGTATCGACCTAGCATATTCGTTTGCTGCACCGAGAAGGCAGGTTCTAATTCTTGTTCCGAAACACGATGATCCTCTTCCTGAACCTTTAATAATCCCAAGACAGCACTTAGCTCTTTTGCGTTCAATTTGACCGGATGATCATTGTTACCGAAACTTGCTTTATCCTGCCCAGCATATTTAAAAAAAACATTATTGCCTGCTTCCCAAATAACATCCCCGTTTTTAAAAATGCTAGCTGCAAATACAGAACCGGGAGAAAAGATTAGTAAAGTAAAAAATAAGGCAACAAATTGATTTTTCAATATGTTCATTCCAAGGAGAATCCAGTTTCTGGTTAACAGCTACGTTAGCTTGTGTGCACGTATGTGCCCGTTACTCTGGACGGATGGTTTGATCGATTTCAATTGCCAGCTTTGCAACTCCTTTTGCTGTGAGCTTTTTTGCAGCTCCTTTCACTTCGATCGTGTAGTTGCCAGCAGGTTTTTTGGTGTTGCAGTTAATTAGGTGCGCCTTTATGTAAGCGAACAAAAAGCTCGGCTTGTGTAAGCGTCCGACAGTGATCCAATCAGCGCCGTGCTGCTTGCATAGGTCTGCTGCCACATCAGCATGATCAAAAAGATAGCCTACAGACACGTCCGCTTCGTTCTGGATATGAGAAGCAATGGAAATAATTTGGTATCCATGTTTTTTCTTCAGCTCGTTTCGAAGTAGCGGTGCAATGGATTGGGTGCGTGCTAGCTCCGCTTCTGTGCCAGGCGCCAAAGTCAAATCCTTAAGTTCAAAGTTCAAGACTGTCATTCGCTCAGCAGCCTGTATTGAGGGTACACATAGTAAAGATATTAAGAGCACGTTCCTGAAGCTTGAACTATATTTTGATCTCTGCATATTATTAACACTTACCCGTTATAGCTCAGCAAGTGGCCAACGTTGTGAATATTCTCGTCCCTGCGAGTCTTTGACGTCCGCCAAAAAACTACCCTCTTTTCCAGGTTTGAAATAGAATCGAAGCGACGGATTTTCACTCATGGATATACCGCCGACAAAGGAAATCACTGCATCGTTGTCGAACGACACCTGTAGCTCGTTGACGTAATCGGCCGGAATCCAGTTGCGGCTGACCTGATCAATCTGTAAGCCACTGTAGTTAGGGTGGCTGATCATCAACTGTACTTGCAGCAGATCGTCGTGTTTCTGCTGCCGCAGTTTCATCTTGCCGCGCCGCTTTATTGCTTCTTCGTCGTTAGTGCCTGCCGGTGCCGAGCAACCGCCCGATGCTTTTACAAAATTCACCGCCATATGCAGTTTCCCATCAGAAGTCTCTGCGATGGCCCTGACGTTGCTGTAGGCATTCACTCTTATTCTGGTAGACAGGCTGGCCAGGCCGCTGAACTGAGACATGGTGAAAACCCCGACAACAGGAGAAGGATTGTCATCAACGACCAGATAGATCTTGCTTATGTACAGATCTGTGGTTTGTTCAATATTCGCGTTGACACTTATTGGCACTATAGCGGCGTTTTCTGCGCGTTTTGGCGTGATCAGGCTAATGGTATCGTCGGTGTAGATTTGCCGGTCAGCCGCAAACAGATTTGCTCTGATAACTGGCCACCGACTGGTTTTCGATTGCTGCGCAGAATAATCATTCGCATGCAATTCCAATGGAAATAAGGCTGCAATGCAGAGGGTAAATACGGCCTGTCGTAAACTCTTTCTCGCTTTCATGCTATTCCCATTCCAG
>JBPCXM010000182.1:0-3504 GCA_051008535.1 Pseudomonadales bacterium
TCGTCGTTGAACCACTTGACGGTACCGGATACTCTGTCTGACATACTAAACCTCTAGCTTAACTTAATGTGCCTGCCTGATTTATAAATCTGGCCTGGCAGTGCTGAAATACAGCTTGTTACGAACAGAACCCATTCTGTTCTGGCGGCATGATAAATCGCTAACCCGCAAGAAACAATAGCAAAACCCACAACGTTGGCGTTATGTTGTACTGTCTGGTTGCTGAGTTTGCTCAGGGTCAGCGGCTTGATCACCGTGCTTTGCAAGCTTGCGCTGCCGCTTTTCTTCCTTCTTCTTCTTTTTGGCCAGATCTCTCTGCCTCTTTTCGTACTGATAGTTTTGTTTTGCCAAAACACGAACCTCCTAGCTGTGAATACTGTCGATCAGTGTAACACGGTGTATTCAAGACCATTGCTAGTCTCGCAAGGTTATTAGCCTAACGCTTTAATAATGCTGTGCATTGCGCGCAATCTTGCGTTAACGTCAAAATTACATCTGACCGATTTTGCCTATTTTGTTAGGGTTTTCCCACCGCTAACATGCAGTTCTTGCCGCGCGAATAAGCTGTCTTGATCTAATGGAGCTTGCATGCTTGGAGTTTCGCCGGCTCGCTTGACGACAAATTGCAGATCTTTTCGGCAATATGCACTTTAGTTGTACACACGCGTGCCTGGCACTAAAACCATTGTGAAATAGTGAACGTGACAACACTGCAACTCTTCACATCATAGCGACACACATATCGATAACATGGTTGCCAATGTCGCAGTTAACTCGTGGATTGCTTAATTAACAGCCAGGAAATGATTTAACGGGCATTGTAGTACGTGTAGATTTAATTGAGCTTTATGGAGGAACACCAGCATGAAATTTCTTAATCATCGATTAGCCGCCGCAATATTTGCTGCCAGCATGGCTAACGTAGCCTGCGCCGAGCCTGGGCAAGGCACCGCCGACTCAATGGAAGGCGCCGTTGGCCAAAGCGAAGTAGTAGCTCCGGCTTTCAACGATTTAGATAAAGACCAGGACGGGTACATCAGCGCCGTTGAGGCAACGGGTGATTCCACGCTGATGGACAAGTGGACCGCAGTTGACGCAAATAGCGATCGGAAAATTGATCGTTCCGAATTCTCGAAGTTTGAAGCGAGAGAAACCCAACCTGGCGGTGGAATACCTACAGCAGAAGGCATGAACCAGAGCATGGAAGGAACGCAAGAACAACAAACACAAGACCAGGGCACAGAATCTCAATACTAACGGGTGAGCCAACAGTCTGGTAAACCGAATTTTTGCCAGGGCGTTGAACTTAAGCAGCTAAACACAGCGTCTCGCCTGGCATCAGATTTCTACGAATGACCACTTCCTGCTTCGCCGCAACCGCGGCCAAGCAGGCTTTTTTTGCCTAGGGCCAATTAACAAACAACCACTCCGAATCATATTCCTGGAAGCCCTAACGGTAGCGACCGGATTTGCCCTGCCTTATTCAATCCCTCTCAATTAAACTGCCTGCATAATAGTTTGCAGCGCCGATAGCTGTACTACACTAAAAGAACAATCTGGCCCCTGTGGCAGCTTTTGAAAGCAAACATCAAGCTTGAAAAGCATTGCGTCGACTATAACGCCTAAAAACTAATCGGCAAATGAACAGCTGCTTGAAACTTAACCGCGCGATGGCACGGCTGGCATTCTGAGGTAACAATAAAATGTGGCACTCGTATCTAGTTGTTTTGATCGCAATGACCATTGGCGCTGGGCCAACAATGGCTAACGACACCAGCGTGCCGATGCGTGTTAAATCGGCCGGCACGTATTACGTCGAGGGAGAAATCGCGGGTATGGGCGCGGTCGAATTCCTGGTTGATACCGGTTCGGGTTATACGGCTATTAACACGGCGATGCTAAAACAATTGAAACAAACCCATTCGGCGACTTATCTGAAACAATTGGTTGGAGTGATGGCCGACGGTTCGGAAAAAGTCGTTCCGGTATATCTTATTCCTGAGATTAAGCTGGGTAATTGTGTGATTCGTGATGTGGAAGCCGCCGTTTTTGCGACGACAAACCGGCCCATTCTTGGAATGCGTTCGTTGAGCAAGGTGTCGCCGTTTACTTTTTCTACCAGCCCACCGGCGTTGATGATGGGGAGTTGTGCGATTGTGGAGACGGTGGCGGTTAAACCCGCGACAGCTTCGGAGAGTGGTGTGAATATGGCGAAGATGGAGCCGCCGGTCCAAGATTAGACTGAGAAATCTCCTAAAGAATTCTTCTGCACACTAAGGCACCAACACCTGCCGCCAAAGGTCTGCCATCGACTGATAACCGATCCCATCTGGGTGTATATTGTCAGAATATTGGCCCGCGTTATTCAGATAAAAAGTAAAAAAGTCAGGCCCCAGAGTCCGATTGCTCAATTCGCTGACGATAACCTGATTGTATTCTTGAACTAGCACACTGCGCGCGCCAGTTTCAGGATCGGGATATTGTGGGCCAGTTGCACTATCTCCAAGCGCAATATTGATTCGCGCCACAACAGCTTGTTTACCGTCGGCAACTATCACATTAATAATTCGCTGCATATTGTCCTTGAATGAGCCTGGGTATCCGCCATCGCCCGGGTTCAAGCCCAGACCACTGGGTACAGGCGTGGGTGGCCCGGCGTCGTTCATGCCGTACATCACAAGAACAAATTGAGCTTCAGAGTTTGCGCTTAAGACGCCAGACAGTGCTGACAGCCCCTGCGATGACGTGTCGCCTTCAACGCCGGCGTTGACTACCGTGTGGGGATAATCCAGCTCGGCAGTAAGCTCATCATTTAGAATGGGAGGATACCCCGCGCTGACGTTACGACCATCGGCTGACGTATTATCGCCAGCAATATCATCCCCTCTGCCGCTCGTAATACTGTCGCCAACGGCTACATAGTAGTCTCCAATTCCGACAGATGTAACCTGATCCTGCGCCGCACCGCTACCGATAACCACATTATCCATGTCATCGACAACAGTTGCAGTCACCGTGTACTCGTCTCTAGGAAGTCCAAACGTACAAGTATACGGTGTGAAATTCTCTATACATTCATCGCTTGCGCCATTGTCTCCGATAGCCGCTAACTCAACACCCCAACCCGCAGGTATCTCGGGTGTACAGCTAAACGTAGCGATAATTTCGAGGTCTGTTGATGTTTGTAGAACACCAACCGCAGGGGAGGTAATTTCAACTGTGCAGTCGGCAATAGCCGGGGCTGTGACTTCGATCGATATTGTTTCGTCATCGGTCAGACCTGAATCGATCGCATCGGTCGCAGTGAACGTGATCGAAAATGGACTGCTCGCAGCCGTACCCGCGGTAGGTGTCCAACTAAAGACACCGGTCGCGGACGTGAAACTCGCTCCGGATGGCAAATTCGACGCACTCAAGATCGGTGCTGGGCCATCGTCAGTAGCAGTCACCGTAAAGCTCAATGGCTGCAGTTCTTCAATGGTTTGGTTGCCAATCGGATCCAGC
>JBPCXM010000183.1:0-3162 GCA_051008535.1 Pseudomonadales bacterium
GCATAACCAAGCGCCATTGAGCCCTATGTAACTATATGCCAGGAGCAAACCCATGAAAGTCATGAATCTAACAGCTTTATTAAGGTGGAGCATCACCGTCCTTGCAGCGATTGCCATCAGCGGTTGCGGCGAAGACTCAGAGCTGAAGAAAAAAGCTGAACTAAAAGCCGTAGAAATGATCGGCAAAGTTGCCACCAAAAGCATGCCCGACGACATGGCCGGCGGCTTCCATAACATTCCGATTGAAGTGGTCAACATTGCCGACGGCGTGTACCAGGTCATGGGCATAGGTAATGCGCACTTGATTGCCACGCCCGCCGGCAATGTGATGTTTGATACAGGGCTTTCCATTCAAGCTGCTGAGCAGTTGAAAAAACTCAAGGCAGTGGAGTCCGGCCCGATAAGTCATATTATTTTGAGCCACTCACATGCCGACCATATTGGCGGCACGCGCTTCTGGCGTGAAAAAGACACCGAGATTATCGCGCATCGTGAGTATGCGGAAGAACAGCGCTACCTTACCGAACTGGAACCCTATTTACACAACCGTAACCGCACAGTGTTCCCGTGGATGCCGGAAGGGCCCACCAACATTGCCATGTTGAAGTACGGTGGCATCGAGCCGACCATCACGGTCGACGAGAACGACCACAAATTCGAGCACGGCGGCGTGCAGTTTGACGTGTTATCTACGCCCGGTGCAGAAGGAGCTGACAATATCTGTTTGTGGTTGCCAGAAAAGAAAATTTTATTCACCGGCGATACGTTGGGGCCAAACTTCCCGCAGTTTCCTAACGTTTTTACCATGCGTGGTGAGAAAATCCGCAAGCCTATCGAATACATCCATACCCTTAACAAATTAATCGCCTTGGATGCAGAAATTCTGGTACCTAGCCACCGCGATCATATTGTCGGCAAGGAAGCCATCAAGGCTGGCCTTACCTTAATTCGTGACGCTACCCAGTATGTGCATGACGAGGTGATTGCCGGCATGAATGCAGGTAAGACAGTTCATCAACTGATGGACGAGATTCAGCTGCCCCCCGAATTGGAGCTAACGCAGGAACATGGCCGCATATCCTGGGCGGTAAAGTCCATCTGGGAGTATTACGCCACCTGGTTCCATTTCGACACGCCGACAGAGTTATACCCGGTGCCGGCGCGTGATATCTACGCCGACCTAGCCGCCATGGCGGGCGTTGACGCCTTGATTGAGAAAGCGACCGAACAATTGGCGCAACACAAACCCGTTCACGCGCTGCATTTTTTTGAGGTGGCTCTGGCGCAGGAACCGGACAATGTTGCCGTCATGCAGGGGCAGCTCGCTGTTTATGAAATGATTTTGCAAGACGCGATAGATATTTCAAAAAATAACTACGAGAAAGACTATATGCGCACACTGATTAGTCAGATGAAAGAAAAATTGGCGCAACGTGAGGCGAATTGAATCAGAGGGGAAATCGTTGTCGCGTCCGAAAGATCGGGTTGCACGATACTCAGGCCGCAGGTCTCGAACACTTTTTTGAAATCGAAGCGGCTATACATACTTTCGCCGGCCGCGAGTACGATACTCGTCTTCTGGCAGAGGATGAGATATTGTTCGGCGTGTTCGGGTAAAACTGGCTCTTCAACGAAGAGTGGATGAAAACATTCCAGTTCCGAGAGTAGCACTTTCGCCATCGGCACCGAGAAGCGGCCTTGGAAGTCCAATCGGAAGTCTACGCTGCTGCTAAAATTATCGCGAATAGTACCTACGCGTTCAACAACAGTTTCGACAGTGAGATAACTGTCGACCATTCTTAGCTTACCTCAGCTGTTAAATTTGAAGGTGGTCCAGCCTTGTTTCATCAAGGCTTCGATTTGGCGGCTCTCTTCGCTGAGATCGTCACTCCCACCCAGGAATAAATCTGCACTTTAACTTTGCGGGTACCACCGAGTAATTCGTAAGCCGGCATGCGCAGCTTATTATTCCTTGAAATTATCAACGGAGGCGGTAGAAATCAGCTGCGACGCTTCTTTCATCAGCTTTGCAGCTTCCTTCGCGGCTTTTTCGGGTTGCTTGCGTACAATGGCATCAAAAATCTTTTTGTGATTGGCGTAAGGCGCAACGGTGCGCACGCCGCTAAACATGCTTGTAAAGCGCATGCTTACCCGCAGCGTGGTGTCGATGAATCTGCCCAGTTGCCCAAAAAACCGATTTTCGCTGGCGTTCAATACGCTTAAATGAAACGCAATATCGGATTCGAGGGGGTCATCAAGGCCAGACTCGGCCTTTTTCATGCGCTCCAAAGCTTGCCCGATCAGCGCGATTTTCTTCTCATTCTGGCGCTGCGCTGCCAGGCTGGCCGCTTCAGGCTCAACGGCAATGCGTAGTTCGGAGAACTCCCGCAGCAGTTCTAAAGAGGGGTTTGAATCTCTAATCCAACGCAGCACGTCGGCATCAAAAAGATTCCATTCGCTTTCAGGACGTACTCGAATGCCCTGTCTTGCACGCGAAGATATCAGCCCTTTAGCCGCCAGCGATTTGACGGCCTCTCTCGCGGCACTGCGACTGACGTTCAACTGCTCACACAGAACGGCTTCGCTGGGTACGGGATTGTGGTCACCGTATGTGCCTGAAATGATGGATTTGCCTAAAGTATGGGCTACCTGTTGGGTTAAGTTCATTCCATTATTATCAGAAAGCATCTGCCACGCACCTCATTGTTCGTGCTGCCGTTTACGTTAAACCGCTGATCCATAACGCTACAATATAACTATTCTAACTTTAGTGCTATATATACTATAAATTCGAACTAACGATTTTAATATTGCCGACGATACGATCATCCCTCACCATGTCATGATCAGCGATTTCCACACGACATTTGTGACTCTGTTAAGCTTGAGCAGCCATGGAATTAAGACACAGCAACTTAAAGAAGCTCAGCGAAGAAACCTACGATGTACTCATATTGGGTGGCGGCATCAATGGCGCCGTCTCTGCCGCATCGCTGTCGGCCAAAGGCGTAAAGGTCGCACTCATCGATAAAGCTGATTTTGCCGGCGTTACCAGCTCAAATTCCTCCAATCTGGCTTGGGGTGGTATTAAATATCTTGAAAGCCATGAGTATCTTTTGGTCAACAAACTGTGCAAGAGCAGAAATCATTTGATGCGTAGCT
>JBPCXM010000184.1:0-3043 GCA_051008535.1 Pseudomonadales bacterium
GTTTTACGGACTGTTTTTGGGTCTCTTCCCTGCGTTAGTTTTCGGTGGTTATTTTGCTGGGAGGCTATTAGTAAAAGGTGAAAAGTATGGCGGATTTCTTCCATCGCGTATCGAGCTATGGGCGTCTGTGCTGGGTGCCTTGGTTCCACTTCTTGTTCTTTCGATACTCGATAAGATTATTGGGCCATGGTAATGGTAGATCTCACTTTTATAGAAGTAAGCACCTTGTGATAAGGAGGATTGGATGCTCTTTGTATGGCAAAAAATATAACTGAATACCTCATTCTGTTACATAGAGTCTAAGATTTAGGGAAGGATATGGCTTTTTATAGCAACCGTCATCACTTTTTTCAGAAGGTCTCTTTTCGGCCATGAGCGGTCATTCCTCGCGGCGGGTACTAGAGACCTCTTTTGCCGGTAAATAGTAATACCCGTTTATCTATTCAGCAATCAATCGATTAAAAACCAAGTGGGCTTTTGGCCTCTTTTACCGTGATGCGCTCGTTTTCGCAGTGGTTCCGACTGCTTTTATCCAGCAATTTCTGCAGAATTGGTTGGCAATTATTATCCGGTTTCTGAATATCATGCGTAAATGTAGTGTTATCCTTAAGAAGCAGAGACAGCAAAGCCGTATTTGTCAAAAATGCAATAAATGGTTCGGAGATATCCAGAAACTAGTTAATCACTTGTTAGGCCACGCCACAGCCCGATCGAGCGTGTATTCTAACCGCTAGAGTACGATACACTGAAACTCAGGGGACACAGAGATGCCATTTCAGAACAATTACGTAAATTTGGTTGCACAGAAAACCCACGCCCATACCCGCTTGATTCGAGACTATGACGGCGCCGAGAGAGACTTTGACTACATTATTGTCGGTTCCGGTATGGGCGGCGGCATCCTAGCCGACGACCTGGCTGACCGACTGGGTCACAGCCATCGCATTCTGATGCTGGACGCTGGTTCGTTCATTTATCCAACACACGTCTACAACATCAGCCGCATACCAAACTCTGCCGTAGCCAATCATTTTGGCGTCGACAATTTCAAACAGTCGCCGACCGACCATCAGTTCATTGGCGGCAAGCCACAATTGGCTTTCGGCGGGCGTTCCATCTTTTGGTCTGGCCTGATCCCACAGGCCCAGGGCTGGGAACTGGACTTTTTCCCGGATAACGTGCGCTCAGCTTTATCTTCGAACTACTTTGACTTGGCCGCTGACCGGATGAACGAGTCCATCTCGTTGGGTGATAAGGCGAAGGAATTGGTGGAGCATTTCCGCAATAGCCCTCTGAACAGTGATTTTGATATACATGAGACACCTCGCGCTCTGCACCAGCCCTATCTCAATCGCGATGGCACACCGCGGGATCAGTTCTTTGTGGAGCCGACGGGCGTATTTAATACCGCCGAACTGCTCATCAACCAGGTAGGCTTAACGCCCGGCGTCGATCAAAATGGCGAAGGTCTCTTCATCAAGCTTAATAGCTTCGTTGAGGCCATTAATGACGTCCCTTTTGGATGGTATGAAGTCAGCACCACCAACACAGTCACAGGGGAACAAGTCAGCTTTTACACCCCAAAAGTTGTGATTGCCGCTGGCTCTACGGAGAGTCCGAAACTGATCAATCGTTCCGCGATTTACCAAAGTCTGCCCGATCGTGTAAAGGGGCTTGTAGGCTTTGGGTTGACGGATCACCCCGTTACTGGTGAGTCACAGGCTTATGTCTCGTCGTTGGGAAATAGTCCACGCATCTCTATTAGTCGCCGGGATCACGCCAAGATCATCTTTTACTCACGCGGCAAGCCTGACGCCAGTGGCCATTTGATCTATCCCTTCAATATCGAGATGAACGTCAACCACGAATATTGGCACCTACGAAACAACGACCCCTCCGCGGAACCAGTCGCTGACAATACCAGCAAGACCCGCGTGGACATAAAGTTCAGCTTCGCCAATTGTTTGGATGATTTCAACGGCATTTTCTCGCACGCCAACGACGGTTACACGCCCGACGTTCGCTTCAAGCGCTTTTCTTCGCTAGATGATCTGTTGCAATCACGATTCCCGGCGCTCGCAGGCTGGCAAAAGAGCCGTGAGGAGTTTTTCAAATTACTCAACGAGACTCGAAATCGTGTGTTTGAAGAATTCAACGATGTGGACTGGATTACCGGTGAGTATGGCGGCGGTAATGGCGAGCAATGGCCTTTCGGTTGGGGAACTGTGCATCATGCCTGCGGCACCTTGCGGATGCCCTGGAAGCCCAACCGCAACGCTAGCTTTAACCACGAGTCAGTTGTGGACGAAAATCTCAAGGTCCGAGGCGCCACCGGCCTCTATGTTTGCGACATGTCCGTCATGCCAATCAGCACGGCCGCGAATCCCGTTCGTACTCTTGCAGGCCTAGCCTTGCGCCTGTCGCGACATTTGGGCTGAAAGAGTCAGCAGCGCTTCACGTGGATAAGTAGCACGTTGGCCGGCTTATTTGTTTTACTAGAGGCCTTGCGTCTCTAGTGTGTGTTTTTTCCGTCGGCCTAACAAGTAGTTACAGCTGACCCCGGCTTCGCCGGGTCAGCTGAACACGCGCGTTATCAGAGAGGAATTTAGAATGGGACAGAATATTTTACGTTGTTACCTGCGTTATGTGAAATTTATTAACGTTCTTTTGTTTGTTGTTAGCGGATGCACCGGCGTTTCGTCCGATGCTGAGCTGGTAGATTCTTAAATGGTGCGGCTGCAAGTCCGAAAGTTCTCCTCGACTGCGTTTTCCGAAGCGAGAGCTGACGCTTTATTCGAGGTTCCCTTTTCTTCTATAGTAGTATTCTGCTATCCACATGATTTGTTGGGAGGAGCCTACCCATGAGAGTATTATGGTTCGTTTTTGTTGGATTACTGCTTCTAGGTTGTGCCACACAACCGATTCTCAGTGATGAAGACTATACAAAATATTGCACGAAGCCCGGTGTCTGCGAAACGTATTTGAGGGCAAAGATGATGCAGTATCAAAACATTGGACCTGTCGTCGTTGGAGTGATGCCTGT
>JBPCXM010000185.1:0-12129 GCA_051008535.1 Pseudomonadales bacterium
ATCATCACGCATGCTCATCAGTTCGTCACGATTGGCGCCAGCATCGCGCGCAGCCTGAATGGTTTCTTGCGCGGCGGCGATTTGCTCCTGCGTTTGCGCCATGGATTGCGCAAGTTGTTCGTTGGCCGCACCCACTACCTGGTCGAATACGTCGCGGTCACCCATCACCAGCCGATTGGCAGCCATTTGCTCGCGTGCAGCTTGCGCCTGTTCCTGTAGCTGGCTGCGCAGTTCGTCGTTGCCGCCGACGATATCGCGAACCTCCTGCGCCAATGACTGACGCAACGTGCGCAGTTCCTCGCGCAGGGCGTCAACGGTTTCGCTGTTTTGCATTTCAGTGTTTCCACGCAGCGTTTGCAGTTCCTGACGCAGGGCAGCGATTCGCGTTTGGGCAGCATCAAGGTTAGCGGCCGTTTCGGCATCGACCGATTCCCGTACAGTGTCCAATGCTGCATCACGCGCATCACTCGGTGGACTGATCAGGAATTCAGCCTGCGCGGTGCCTACAAGCAGTGCACAAACCATTAATGGCAGTGTTAAAGTCTTTACGGTTAATCCTTTCATGTCGCTCTCCTCGCGTGGTGCTAGAAAATATAGTCACTCGCCTGCGCATTGGCGGGCAATTGAAAAGTTTGTGTTTTGTTGCCGTCATACAACAGTTCGATGCGAATATTTTGCTCACTCGCCTGGTCGTGGCCAATTAATGGCAACAACAGTTTGTTTGAACCACGCAAGATCGGCGTATCCCACTCGACGATGTCATAGCCCGGGAAACCCTCCATTTCCACCTCGGGTGGTAAAATCACGCGCACGCTGACTAGCGGTTTATCCGTCGATGCTTCCAAATTCACCACCGCCACTGCACCCGACTCTGCCGGTTGCCAATACGCCATTTGAGAAACCAGCGGTGCCGAATTGTTGATCGCGGCGCTGGTCACAAGCTGCGTGGTTTGTGTGGGGTCCTGCTGGGACAAGCCTGGCAATAGTAACCACAGCGCAAACAAGGTGGCGAATGTGCCGCCGGCGAAGCCGGTACCGACCGGTAACAGGGTTTGCTTGATGCCATGCCAACGCGCTTTGACCAGCAGTCGGGTTGTCAATCCGGTGGGCGGCACGCAAGCGGCCATGCTCCGCAACGCATCGCGGTAGGCTTGCTGTGCGTTTAGGTAGGATTGCAACTGCGTGTTGCCCCGCAAGCTTTGCTCAAATGCCTGCGCTTGCTGCGGGTCAAGCTGACCATCCAGCCAGTCTTGTGCTTGTTGTTCGCGGTCTTGTGCCATTGCTTTGGATTATTTACTACGTTGTGGTCATTATCCGAATCTGGAACGGCTTCAATAAGGTAAACGGAGTTGCTCGTCCAAAGGTTCCCAATTTAATTCCAGCCGTAATGCCGCCCGCGCCCGGTGCAACCGAGATTTAATGGTTCCCAGTGGTAAGTTCAGCATTGTCGCAAGTTCAGGCATTGAATAGCCGTGTATATCGTGTAATACCACCATGATTCGCCGCTCCGGCGGTAGCTTTTGCAACGCAACATGCAAGCGCTCGGCCAGCCGTTCATTGTTCACGATTTGATCGGGGCTGGATTGCTCTTCGGTTAAGACATCAAGGCTTTCAATATCTTCGGCGTTGGTCAGCGGGCTATTTTTTGTGCTACGCCAACTGTCCACGTAGAGATTATGCAAACTGCGAACCAGGTATGCGCGAGGGTTTGCCAAGCCGCTGATGTTATCGCTCTGCTCAAAAAGGCGAATCACCAATTCCTGCAACAGATCTTCGGCGTTGGCGGGCTGGCCAGTCAAGCGGTAGGCGATGGCATATAGATGCTCAATGTGCTCATCGAGCAGTCTACCGAAACTGTCTTTACTGCCGCGTTTGAAAAACGAAAACATTGATTGCCAGATAGCGATGGGGATCCGGCGACTATAATACTACGCTATCAGTTTTAGGCGCGCGCGGGCGCGCTAGCTTCGCGGATACCCTAACTCAGACAGCGCCTGGGTAATTTCATCTATTATCGCCGGGTCGTCGATAGTCGCAGGCACTTTATATTCTTCTCCATCGGCTATTTTACGCATGGTGCCACGCAGTATTTTGCCCGAGCGAGTCTTGGGCAATCGTTTGACCACTGTGCATAGTTTAAAGGCCGCGACCGGACCGATTTTCTCTCGCACTAACTGAATCGCTTCGGCGTCTACCTGTTCCACCGTTTTGGCGGCACCATCTTTGAGTATCATTAAGCCCAGTGGCAACTGGCCTTTTAACCTATCGGCAATACCGATTACCGCGCATTCGGCAACATCCGGATGTGAGGCTAACACTTCTTCTATAGCACCGGTCGATAACCGATGGCCTGCCACGTTGATGACGTCGTCGGTGCGCGCCATCACATAGACGTAGCCCTGCTCATCGATATAACCGGCGTCACCGGATTCATAGTAACCCGGAAAACTGGCGAAGTATGACTCGACGAAACGCCCGTCGTTCTTCCACAAGGTGGTAAATACGCCCGGCGGCAAGGGTTGCTTGATGGTTAGTGCGCCCAATTGACCCCTCTCCAGCTCTTGCCCGTCGGCGCCGAGTACCTGCACATCGTAGCCCGGTACCGCAAACGTGGGCGAGCCCGCTCTCACCTCTTGCAGTTCAATGCCTTTGCAGTTGGCGCAAATCGCCCAACCGGTCTCGGTTTGCCACCAGTGATCGATGACAGGCACCTTTAACACCTGCCCGGACCAATCTAGTGTGTCAGGATCGCAGCGTTCGCCGGCAAGGAACAGCGTTTCCAGACACGACAAGTCGTAATCTTGCAACAACTTGCCTTCCGGGTCTTCTTTCTTGATCGCTCGAATTGCAGTGGGGGCGGTAAATAAGGCCTTGACGCGATGCTGTTCGATCACGCGCCAGAATGCGCCGGCATCCGGCGTTCCCACCGGCTTGCCTTCATAGATAAGGGTCGTGCTGCCATTCAGCAGGGGTCCGTAAGTGATGTAAGAGTGTCCGACTACCCAGCCGACATCTGACGCTGCCCAGTAAACATCGCCAGCGTGTATGTCGTACAGGTTTGGCATGGTCCATTTCAACGCGACTATATACCCGCCGGTGTCATGCACCACCCCCTTCGGCTGGCCGGTTGTGCCGGAGGTATACAATATATACAGCGGATGAGTCGAGGGTACGGGAACGCATGCAGTGGCTTGCGCCGTTGTCATCTCTTGCGCCCAGTCGAGGTCGCGGCCTGCGCTCAACTCGGCAGGTGCTTGCTCCCGTTGCAGAATGAGCGAGGTTTCGGGCTTGTGCGCGGCCAGTTCGATCGCCGCATCGAGCAGGGGTTTGTATTCGATCACACGGCCCGCTTCGATGCCGCACGACGCGCTCATGATCAACTTGGGTTCGGCATCGTCGATGCGTACCGCCAGTTCGTTGGCGGCGAAGCCACCGAATACGACCGAGTGGATCGCACCCAGCCGGGCACAGGCCAACATGGCCATCACCGACTGGGGAATCATCGGCATGTAAATAATAACCCGGTCGCCCTTGGTTACCCCCCGGGCTTGTAGAACGCCGGCGAGCAATGCAACTTCGTCACGTAATTGACGATAGGTATATGAGCGCACGGTGTTGGTTACCGGACTGTCGTAAATCAGCGCCGCTTGTTCGGCCCGCCCTTGCTCTATATGAAAGTCCAGCGCGTTATAGCAGGCGTTGATCTCGCCGTCGGCAAACCAGCGAGTGAAAGGCGCTTCGCCATTGTCCAGTACAACACGTGGCGGTCGATCCCAGTGCAGGGCCTGCGCCGCTTCGCCCCAAAAAGCAGCCGGATCATCGATGGATCGTTGATAGACTGCATTATATTTTTCAGACATAACCACTCCTCGGAACTAACGGTTTGATCGACTATCCCCGCGGCAGTTTAAGTCGAGTTTGGTCTGGCCTGCAAATCAATACATATGTTGCCCACCATTGATGGAAAGCGTGGAGCCAGTGATAAATTCGGCCGCATCGGCGACGAGGAACTGTACGCCGCGAGCGATATCATCCGCCTGACCGAGGCGCCCCACCGGGATTTTGGCGACGATTTTTTCCAGCACGTGGGGTGGCACCGCGCGCACCATATCGGTTTCGACATAACCAGGCGCAATGGCGTTAACCGTTACGCCCTTCGCCGCACCTTCCTGTGCCAGCGCTTTGGTAAAGCCGTGGATACCCGACTTGGCCGCTGCGTAGTTAACCTGGCCGTATTGACCCGCCTGACCGTTAACGGAACCGATATTGACGATGCGGCCAAATTTACGTTCACGCATACCGTCAATGACTGCGTGACTCAGGTTATAGCAGGAACTTAAATTAGTTTGAATGACCTGCTGCCACTGCATCGGGTCCATTTTGTGCAAAGTGCCGTCACGAGTAATGCCGGCGTTATTGATCAGCACGTCCACCGAACCGAGTTCCTTCTCGATCTGTGCCACGCCTTGTTCGCAGGCAGCAAAGTCGGACACATCAAATTTGTACACCGCAATACCATTCTTCTCGGCAAAGGCGTGGGCCGCCTCGTCGTTGCCGGCGTAGTTGGCCGCCACCTTGTAGCCTGCTTCTTTCAAACTAACGGAAATAGCTTCGCCGATTCCGCGGGTACCGCCTGTTACCAATGCTACTCTTGCCATGATCTTCTCCTACCTTCAGTTTTAATGTCTTATAGCGATGCGCGCTCTACAGGCGCAAACCGCCGTCTACCTCTACCACACGTCCTGTCACATAATCGTTTTCGAAAATTTCGACTGCCGCACGGGCGATCTCTTCGGGTTCACCCAGACGGCCCAGCGGAATCTTCGAAGTAATCACATCCAGCACTGTCTGATTCATGCTGGTCACCAATTCCGTGGCGATAAACCCAGGCGCAATCGCCGCGCTACGAATATTGTAGCGCGCCAACTCTTTTGCCCAGGTGACGGCCATTGCCGCGACTGCCGATTTAGCGGCAGAGTAGTTTGTCTGCCCCATGTTACCAGCCCTGGAAATACTAGAGACATTAACAATGACACCCTCGCACTGCAGCTCAATCATATGCGCAGCCGCTTCTCGTCCACAGAGAAATACGCCCGTTAGATTGACATCCAATACGGCTTGCCAATCTGCCAGCGACAACTTCTTGCGTACCTCACCGTGGTCAGCTTTGACCAACAGACCATCACGCGTAATGCCCGCATTATTAACCAGCCCATGCAGTGCACCGAGATCTTTCACGACATTGTCAAACAGCGCGACAACATCTTCTTCCTTAGCGACGTTCGCGATGAAAGCGCTGGCATCGTAGCCAAGTTTTTTTACGTCAGCAACGGCAGACTCCAACTGTTGCGGATTCATATCCACCAGCGCGACGTGCGCACCCCGCGCCGCCAGCGCTTTGGTCATACTGAGACCAATACCTTGCGCCGCACCAGTCACAACTACGACTTTCTTGTCCAACTTCATCCCTACAACTCCGGGTAAACTTTCAGAAAACTAATGCAAAGCCGTTCGCAAGGATCAATGCGTAACGCTCTCTCGACTAACGTTCAACGGTAAGGGCTACCCCCTGGCCGCCGCCTATACATAAAGTGGCCAGACCCTTATTTGCATCCTGGCGCTTCATCGTGTGCAACAAGGTCACCAGTACTCTGGCCCCAGAAGCGCCAATGGGGTGTCCGAGGGCAATAGCGCCGCCATTAACATTCACTTTTTCTGTATCCCAACCGAGTCGGCGGTTAACCGATATGGCCTGCGCTGCAAACGCTTCGTTGGCCTCGATCAAATCCAGATCCTGCACCTCCCAAGCGGCCTTGGCCAAGGCTTTTTCCGAAGCAGGAATCGGCCCGGTACCCATAATTTTTGGGTCTACGCCGGCGCTGGCGTACGAAACAATGCGCGCCAATGGCTGCAGTCCAAGTTGCTGCGCTTTTGCTGCCGTCATCAACATAACGGCGGCGGCACCATCGTTCATGCCCGACGCGTTACCGGCTGTGACCGACCCTTCCTTGTCGAAGGCGGCACGCAGTTTGCCCAGAGTCGCAGAGGTCGTACCATGGCGTGGGAATTCGTCAACGGCGAAGACGACCGGGTCGCCCTTGCGCTGTGGAATTTCCAGCGGCACGATTTCGCCTGCAAACACGCCGGCTTTCTGTGCGGCCTCGGCCTTGGTTTGGGAAAGCGCGGCGAATTCGTCTTGCTCGGCGCGTTGAATATCGAATTCCTTGGCTATGTTTTCGGCTGTGACTCCCATATGGTAGTTGTTAAAAGCATCGAACAGTCCGTCTACCATCAAGGAATCTTGCAGCACCCAGTCTCCCATCTTGTTACCAACTCGGGATTTGGGTAGCACGTGTGGCGCCAGACTCATGTTTTCCTGGCCGCCGGCAATAATAATTTCTGCGTCGCCACAGCGAATGGCCTGGGTCGCCAGATGCACGGCTTTCAGACCACTGCCGCACAATTTGTTGATCGTCATCGCTGGCACGGTAAAAGGCAGGCCTGCTTCTATACTCGCTTGGCGTGCCGGATTTTGTCCCGTACCGGCAGTCAATATCTGCCCCAGTATCACTTCATCTACCGCGTCGGCGGCTACACCGGTACGCTCCAGCAGCCCCGCGATGACCCGCGCTCCCAAGGTGTGGGCTGGAATGTTTGACAGCGATCCTCCAAAAGAGCCGACCGCCGTACGGCAGGCGTCGACGATAACTATGTCCTGGTCTTGATTGCTCATAGCGATTTCCGGTATTGGCGCACTTACGACGCGATAGATGATGGTCATGAAATGGAATGCAACACGCTAGCCGCTTCATACGAAAAAGCACTACATTGGCCAATACGTGCGCAATAAGGCTATTATTCAGCTTAGTCATGCGTTTTGGAATTGGACTTTGGTCTAGTTGGTGTTGTCGTGTGGAAGAGTATGATAGTCAACGCTTCTCGTTAATGAAGGACACGCTCATATGAATGATCCAGGCGCAGCCAAAATTTCATCCCTAAAGGTGGAGGATATGCAGCAAAGGCAAACAGCGGATTCGGTTTTGTTGGACGACCGCACGGCGAATAATATTGATCAGCAATTTCGCGCCGCACTAGCCGAATTGACCCGGGGCATGTCATTGACGGAGCTTGCCCTAGCCTACCTCGACTGGCTGGGGCATCTTACTTTATCTCCTGGAAAGCGGCTGCAGTTAACCGAAAGTTTGATTCGCAAAATGCTGCAGCTGGGTGCCTACAATATGCGCGCCTTGTTAGGTCAACAAGACGACGGGCCGGCCAAATCAAGCCATCGTCGCGTCAGCGGCGAAGCGTGGCAACAATGGCCCTTTAATGCTATTGCACAATCGTGGCTGGTCACCCGCGAATGGTGGCAAGAAGCAACTACCGGTGTTGTCGGTGTCGGCAAGGAACACGGACTATTGGTTGCCTATATGGCCGAGCAAATTCTGGAGGCCGTATCGCCGGCCAACTTTCCGCTGACTAATCCGGAAATTCACAAGGCGGCAAAACAAGAGCAGGGCAGAAATTTCCTGCGCGGAATTGAACACCTTATCGACGACTATATACGCCAGAGTACAGGAGAGCCGCAACCAGGGACGGAGAGGTTCCGAGTAGGCAAGGACGTCGCCATCACCGAAGGCAAGGTTATCTACCAGAACGACTTGATGGAGTTGATTCAGTACAAACCGGCCACCGCAAAAGTAGGGGTGGAGCCGATTCTTATCGTGCCGGCCTGGATAATGAAGTACTACATTCTTGACTTGTCGCCAAAAAATTCAATGGTGAAGTACTTGCTCGAACAGGGTAAGACCGTGTTTATGATTTCCTGGAAAAACCCCACTGAGGAAGATCGGGGTACGACCATGGATGATTACCGGAACCTGGGAATTATGGCGGCGCTAGATGCAGTCAACGCGGTGGTACCGGGCAGGAAAATCAACGCTGTGGGTTACTGCATAGGCGGCTCGTTGCTTTATATCGCTGCCGCGGCCATGGCGCGCGATGACGACAACCGCTTACAAAGCATCGCTATCTTCGCCTCGCAAGCAGATTTCAGCGAAGCCGGTGAGATCCGCCGCTTTCTCGGCGAGAGCATTTTTGCGTCGCTGCACGCGTTGATGCAGAAACAGGGATACCTGGGAGTTGAAAACATGGGGGGAGCCTTTCAGGCGCTGCGCTCCGCCGATCTCATCTGGGGTCCCGCGGTGGACCGCTATCTGCTTGGCAAGGAGTCGTCGCTTAACGATCTGATGTCCTGGAATGCCGATGGTACACGCATGCCATATACCATGCACAGTGAGTACCTGCGTAAGTTGTATATGGATAACGATCTTGCTGAGGGGCGCTACACGGTGGACGGCAAGCCTATATCCGTTAGTGATATTAACGTTCCCTTGTTTGTGGTGGGTACGGTAACCGACCATGTAGCACCGTGGAAGTCGGTGTACAAGATTCACGGCTTGAATCAAACCACTGAAGTGACGTTTTTGCTGACCACCGGCGGGCACAATGCTGGCATTATCAGCGGGCCCAGCCATCCACGGCGCAGCTACCAAATGCATACCCGTAAATCCGGCGACAAACATATCGATCCTGATACCTGGTTTGAAACGTTTGAGCGCCACCCGGGCTCCTGGTGGCCCGCCTTTAGCGAATGGCTAGACAGTCAGATGAGTGGCACTGCCAAGCCGCCGGCAATGGGTGCACAGCGCAAGGGCTATAAGGCGTTACGTGATGCGCCTGGGGAATATGTGCTGCAGCGTTAGCGCACAACAACCTACATCGGTCAGCGCGAGCGAGCGCATATAGCTTTCGACCTATATTGCAGTAGATTTGTCAGAATTGACATCTAGGCCAATCTTAATGTGAAAAAGAACCGACTACCTTGACCCGGCTCGCTCTCAAGCCAGATACGACCGCCATGATGCTCGACTATTAGCTTGCAAATCGCCAGTCCAAGTCCCGAGCCTTTGGGTTTGCCCTGTTGTTGGTCGCTGACCTGCTGAAACTTGTCGAACAGGGTGGCGTGATGTTGAAGCTCAATCCCCGGGCCATTGTCGGCAACACATACCCGTAGCTCGTCTGCCTCATGAGTCAGGCTTATCCTTACCTGACCCCGATCCCGCTCGCAGAATTTTGCCGCGTTGGACAATAGGTTGATGATCACTTGCAAGATACGATCTCGATCAATATTGACTCCCGCGGCTTCGTCCGGCAAATCTTTGTGCAGTTCAATGCAGCGCTCTTGATACAGCTGAAAGACCGAGCTGATGGCATCCTCGATCACCTGGCACATATCTGCTTGCTGCATATTCCAGTCCATGCGCCCCGATTCAATTTTGGCCAGGTCGAGCACATCGTTGGTCAATCGTGTCAGGCGTTCGGTTTCATTGACCACGATTTGCAGAAAATTCTGCCGCTGCTCCAAATCAAGATCTGGTTCGCTAAGCAATATCTCCGAGAACGCCCGTATCGAAGTTAACGGTGTGCGGAGCTCATGGCTTACGGTAGACACGAAATCGTCTTTTAGCCGATCGAGTTCCTGCAACCGCTCGTTAGCGGAGCGCAGTTCCTTGCCTACGGCCTCAAGCTCTTCGGTTTTATGTTCCAGTCGGTGACTGTATTCCATTACCTGCGAGGTCTCGTCCAGAATGTCCATCACGTCTTCGATGTTCAGCGTCTGACCCTTGAACAGGGTAGAAACCATGACCCGCGCGCTGGCCGCACCGATTACACCGGCCAGCAAACGCTCGGTATAACTCACTAGGTGGGTATGCGGCTCGGCGACTTTTAGTTGGTCAAAGTTGATGCCTTGTTGGCGGGCATATGTGGCAAACGATCGTTGCGCCGCTTCTTCACCAATAAACCGCGCAACCAGCGCTTGCAATTCAGCAATTAGCACCGTGCCGCGCCAAACATCGGTTTTGCGTTGATCACCCTCAAACACATTGACAAAGGCGCGCGCTTGCAGTGCCTCGAGCGCGCCAGGGCGGCTAAATAGCGACACCGCGACCAATAGCAAGGCATTGGCGGGCAGGCTCCAGAATACCGCGTGGGTAATCGGGTCGAGGCCCTCCAGCCCAAATAAGGCATAGGGCTTTAAGACGGACCAGCCGAACAGACCTTGCTCGACGAAGCTCGCCGGTAACCAGCCAGACTTGGCGAACGCCGGTAGCAACAAGGTGTAGGCCCAGATAACGAAACCGGTAGTCAACCCCACCAGTGCGCCACGCCGAGTTGCGTCGGTCCAGTAAATGCCCAGCAATATCGCCGGTGCAAACTGTGCTGCTGCCGCAAAAGACACCAAGCCTATCGTAACCAGCGCGTAGGATTCACCGATCAAGCGAAAATACAAGTAGGCCAACAACAGAATCACCACAATAGCGCCGCGCCGTATACCCAGCACCAGCCAGGTCAGGTCTTGCTGTTCGGTGAGGCGCAGGAATTTGCTGCGTAGCAAGGCCGGCATGACCAACTCGTTAGACACCATGGTGGACAAGGCGATGGTCGCGACAATCACCATGCCAGTCGCCGCCGACAGGCCGCCGAGAAATACCAGCAGTGCCAGTGCTTCCTGGCGTTGCGCCATCGGTATGGTCAACACGAAGGTGTCGGGGTCGACGACGCTGCCGGGAAACAACAACAAACCACCGAAGGCCAGCGGCAAAACAAAAATGTTGATGACCAGCAGGTACAAAGGAAACAGCCAACTGGCCTTGCGGATATGTGCTTCGTCGACGTTTTCTACCACCGTGACCTGAAACTGGCGCGGTAAGAACATGATGGCGAACATCGAAATAACGGTTAGCGAAAACCAGGCGGCGTAACCCCCTGGCAACGCTTCCATGGTCAGCAATTTAGATAAATGTGGAGCGGCGGAGACCTGCGAGTAGATATCACCCGGCCCGCTAAATACACCGAAGGTGACGTACACTCCCACAGCTAAAAAAGCCACCAGCTTGAATAAGGACTCAAAGGCAATGGCGGCAACCATGCCTTCGTGGCGTTCGGTAACGTCAATCTGGCGGGTGCCAAATAAAATTGTGAACGCCGCCAGCAGCAGCGCCACGTATAGCGCGGTATCCTCCCAGATTGCCAACTCACCAGGCTGCCCGGGCATCACCAGCTCAGGGTAGTGCTGCACAATAAAGTAGCTGGTTGAAACGGCTTTAAGCTGCAGGGAGATGTACGGCAGAATGCCAACTACTGCAATAATCGTGACTAGCCCGGTCAGCAGCGCGCTTTTGCCATAGCGCGAGCCGATAAAATCAGCGATAGAGGTGATGCGCTGGGTTTTGGCGATGCGGATAATCTTGCGCAACACAAACCACCAAACCACCGCCATCAACGTTGGGCCCAAATATATAGGGAGAAACCCTACCCCGGTACTGGCGGCCCGGCCGACGCTGCCGAAGAAAGTCCAGGCGGTGCAATACACCGCGATCGACAGTGTATAAACGTAGGGGTTGCTGATTATGCTGCGCTGTTGGTCGGCACGTTTGTCGGCAAAATAAGCGATGGCGAATAATATACCAAGATAGCTAAACGCCGCGATTAGGATAACGCTATTTTGCAGCATCGTCAGTCTCGATGGCGCTGCGTTTTTCGTTGGAGCTGGTCGACGATTCTTCGTCCTTGCCCGCCATCAGAAACTTGACGGTGAGGATAATGACGAACCAGAGTACGAACAGGTAAACGTGCAACAGCGGTAAGCCAAATAGCAGCGTTTCTTTCGAGAAAATCGCCAACCATGGATAATTCAAGACCAGCAGCAGGCATGGGGCGAGTAGCAGGATGCGTCGATTGCCCGAATTCATATGGCTATTGCATGCCAATCAATGATACGCATCCAGCGCGTCCTGCAGAGTGACAATGCCGCGCGCTTCTAGCAGATCGATCAGCGCCAGCAACACTTTGGCTGTTGCCATGCTATCGCCAAGCGCCGTGTGGCGGCCAAAAATGTCGACCCCCAGCCTGGCGATAATGGCATCCAACGATTGTTCAACTTCATGGCCGTGCAAACACACCGACAGCATCAAGGTATCCAAAACCTGATTGTCGAAACGAACGCCCGAATGCGCTTCCCGCCGGCGTAGGAATTTCATATCGAACCAGGCATTGTGCGCTACC
>JBPCXM010000186.1:0-24341 GCA_051008535.1 Pseudomonadales bacterium
GAGCAAGCTGGCGTCGCGCTTGGGGTTCTGGCAAATATCGCACAGTTCGTTCTCGGTTAGGGTACGGCAACGAGAACAACGGCGCACCCGCTCAGCCGCCTGCGCCAGCACATCGGCAAGGCGCCGGCCGGCATCGCGATCACGTTCGAGCAAATGCAGCGCCATACGCTGGGCGCTTTTCGGCCCGACACCCGGCAAACATTGCAGCGCGTCGATCAGCTCATTTATGAGTGGGCTAAATGACATGTACTAAACGGCAAAACTGGTCAAAAGGGCATCTTGAAACCTTCGGGCAGATTAATACCGCCGGCCAGCCCGCCCAGTTTGTTTTTTTGCTCGGCCTCGATGCGCCGCACCGCGTCGTTGACCGCGGCGGCCAGCAAGTCTTCCAACACCTCCTTGTCTTCGGTCATTAAGCTGGCGTCGATATCGACCCGTTTCACATCGTGCCGGCCGGTCATTGTTACCTTGACCAGGCCCGCGCCCGATTCACCATTCACTTCCATCGAGGCAAGCTCTTCCTGCGCGCGTTGCATTTGCTCTTGCATCTGCTGCGCCTGTTGCATCAAATCTCCAAGACCTTTTTTCATAGAGTACTCCGGCAAGATCATAATAGCGTATTCAGAGCCCCACAGAACTTCTCCTGCTAGGCGCGTCCGTGAAGGCATAGTAATGCTCTACGTCAAGCGGGCGCAACACCGCAGGGGAAGTTCTGTGGGGCTCCCTTCGGGCTTGCCTGTCTGCGCCCGCGGTGGCGTTGCTTTCCCTCGCCGTAGGGCGCACTATGACTTCGAAAAAGCGCCTTGCCGCAAACGCAGACAGGCAAGCTGAATACGCTATTATGATCTTGCCGGAGTACTTACTCACTCGCGTTGTTCGGTGTAATCGATTCCATGATAACGCTGGCGTCAAATTTGTCGATCAACTCGTTAACATTCGGATCATTAAGAATGCAATCTATGGCCTTTTGCTGCCGTTCCTGCTTTTTTCTCTGCATGTATTTCTGCGGCGTTTCAGATTCAACCTCGCTAGCCTGGATGCTGATGTGCAGCTCTGCATCGAAGTGCTGGCGCAGTGCCTGCTCGATTTGCTCGCGGTGCGCGGGCTTAAATAGCTGGCAATTTTGCGCGTCCAGCGCGAAGCTCAGTCGTTCTTCGCTATTCTCAAGCAGCACACAGTTCGCCGCTACGTTCTTTGCCATACCGTGCAGTTGCAACTGATCGTGCAACATAATCCAGTCTGGCGGTGCAAAAGTCGCTAATGTGCACACCGCGGCAACATCCGGTGTTGGTCGTTGCCGTTGTGCCGCCACTAGCGGCGGTTTCGCTTGGTCATCCGATTTCGGCTCAAGCACCGTTGTAAGCGGTTTCGCGGCCGGCTTTTCCGCCACCTGCACGGTTGCTTCCAGCGGCGCTGGCGATTCTGCTGCCTCGATAGGTGGCGAAGCAACAGCTAATTTACACGGTTTTTTTTTTGCCTGCACCGACTCGGCCGTTACAAATTCACCGGAGTCAGGCCGAAACGCCAGCATTCGCAATAAGCTCATTTCAAAGCCGGTGCGCGCATCGGGCGCATAGGGCATATCGCGTACGCCCAGCAGGCCGATTTGGTAAAACAATTGCACATCTTCGGCGCCCAGTTGCGCGGCGATAGCTGGCAACTCTTGCGCATAGGCGCTATTGGGGTCACTGTAATCCGGCACGGCCTGTAACAGTGCAATCTGATGCAATACCGACATTAACTCGGACAACAGCGCTTCGTAGTCTGGCCCATGTTGGTCCAGTGCCGCCACCAGCGTTAGCATCGCGGCGGCGTCTTGTGCGCACAATACGTTCACTAGCTCCAGTATTTTGCTGTGATCGATACTGCCGAGCATTTGCCGCACCGACGCCTCTTCGAGGCTGGCGCTGCAATAGGCTACCGCTTGATCGGTCAGACTGAGTGCATCGCGCATACTGCCGGCTGCCGCGCGCGCCAAGTGCCATAGTGCTGGCGAATCAAACGCGACTTGCTCCTGCTCTAATATCGATTGCAGTTGCTCGACAATCAGCTGCGGTGGCAGGTTTTTGAGGCTGAATTGTAAACAACGCGACAGTATGGTGGCCGGTAATTTTTGTGGATCGGTCGTCGCCAGCAAAAATTTGACATGCGGCGGCGGTTCTTCCAAGGTTTTCAGCAACGCATTAAAACTGTGCCCAGAAAGCATATGCACTTCGTCGATCAGGTAGACCTTGAAGCGGCCTTTGGTGGGCGCGTATTGCACATTGTCGAGCATGTCACGGGTATCTTCCACCTTGGTGCGCGAGGCCGCGTCGACTTCCAAAAGGTCGACAAAGCGACCGCTGGCGATCTCGGTACAGGCGCTACATTCGTCGCACGGTGTTGAGCTGACGCCCGCTTCGCAGTTCAGGCACTTGGCCAGAATGCGCGCTACGCTGGTCTTGCCGACGCCACGCGTACCGGTAAAGAGGTAGGCGTGGTGCAGACGGTCACTATCCAGCGCGTTAATCAGGGCTCGCAACACGTGCTCCTGCCCAACCATTTCATGGAAGGTGCTAGGCCGCCACTTACGCGCTAAAACCTGATACGACATTCTTTCCTGCTTGGGGGGTCGAGTCGGTGTGGTGGTGACCCAAATCAGCCACACCCCGGCACACGAGTCAACAGCTACCGTTGCTCCCTTCCGGGCCTGGCGGGGTTTACCATCTATCGTTGCGAGGGGACCGAAAAGGGCCACCATAAAACGCCTTGCACGGAACGAGGCGGTGCGCATTATGCGTTAATCGGGTGGCGGCTTCAAGAAATCTGCGGGTTTCGATTGGGGTGCTAGACCGGGCTGAACAGAGAGACAATTTCCGGGACTCGCCGTGAATACGTCCATGTAGGCCCATCGCCAGCATCCCTGCTGGCGATGGTCACGGAAATTCTCTCTCAATTCAACCCTTTGTAGCTTCGATTAGCGCTTAGGCTGTTTTGCAGGCTTGGGGTTAAGCAAACCAAATGCTACGATAATGCGTACTATGAAGTTAACAAAACATCTATTCTAGAAATCACTTTAAGGTGAGAGATTATTGTAATCCTGACCGTTTAGAGGTAGTTCAGCCGATTTTGGTGCCCGAGTTATGGTGATAAATCGAGTCCACAGAATTTTCCGTCCCTGGCTTTGCATCACAATCTTGTGCCTGCTCACCAGCGCCTGCAGCACGACTTTTTTTTACCGACATCTGGACTGGCTGCTTATTCGCTTTGTGGAAGGCTATGTTGAGCTCAACACGACGCAGAAGCAGCACATTCGGTCAGACCTTGCGCAGATTAACGCTACGCTTGAGCAATCTGTGCTACCCGACCTACAAGCCCTGCTTGAGCGTCTTGCACGAGACAACGAACAAGGCCGCATGGGCGATAATCTGGAGCAGTACATGTTGCAGTTCGAAACGCTGTTCAAGCGCACTGCCAAGTTGGCGGAACCAGGTATTGTCGTGCTAGCGCTGAGTCTCGACAATGAACAAAAAAACCAGTTCTTCGACGAGCTGGAGCGACGTAACGAAAAATTCCAGCGTAAATATATCGCCAAGGGTGAAGCGCATGCTCGGAATGAGCATTTGCGCGAACTGCGTAAAAATACGAAGAAATGGCTGGGCAAGATCGGCGCTGAGCAAAATCTCGCTCTTCAAGTCTATGACGCCAACTATCGGGCTAATGAGCAAGGTTGGCTTGAATCACGACAGCGCTGGCAAGCAGAGCTAAAACGGGTGTTGAACATGGGCAATGTTGACGCAAAAAGCGCCCGCCTCAGTAAATTGTTACTGCAACCACAAGACTACTGGACCAGTGCGTACAAGTCTGTTGCTGACGATAATCGCGCGGTGAGCATCGCGCTGACACAGCAACTTGCAGCTCATATGGACGCCGGGCAACGCTCAAAATTTGCACGCCAGCTAACCAAAAACCAGAAAAAAGTAGCCAATTTTGCGCAGGCGATAGCAACAACTAAGCCGCAGGAAATCGCTGGCCAACAATCTTCTCCGAGCGTTGCCACAGCAACTCTGCAGCCTGTGGGTCTACCGCGTACGGCATATAGCCACTAGACAAATCTTCACCAGGTCGCAACGCGAACGAGAAATCACAATCTTCCAGATACTGGCCGCCCTTGCCTTCCAACAGCGGCGATGTCGCCGCCCATACCGACGTAGCCGCGCCTGCCGGCACCGACTTAAATGACCAACCCTGCTCACCGGTCGAACTTGCGGTAATGTAATCAATATCTGCCTGCTCAAGGTGTCGACCGAGCTCAGTGTGGATACCGCCCGGATGGACCGCATTGGCGAAAATACTCCGTCCGGCAAATCGCCTGCTGAATTCAACCGCAAACAAAACGTTGGCGGTTTTGGATTGTCCATACGCGACCCACTTATCGTAGGCCTGAATATCGAAATGCATATCATCGAAGCGCACAGGCGAACGTTTGTGCCCCATAGATGTTAAATTAACAACCCGCGCACCCTGCCCTTTTGCGAGTGAGGGCACCAGCAAGTTGGTCAATAGAAAGTGACCGATATGATTAACACCAAACTGCATGTCACAGCCTTCTGCAGTACGCGCCAGCGGGCAGGCCATCACGCCAGCATTGTTAATCAACAAGTCAATATTGTCGTAATTCTCAAGGACAGCGGCGGCGCATGCCCGCACACTGGCCAGGTCGGCCAGATCTAAAACTTCCACTGAGAGCTTGGCCTGCGGTACTTCGTCCCTGATGGCACCCGCCACCGCTTGTGTTTTAGCTTTGTCACGCGCCAACAACACCACCTCAGCACCGTGGGCCGCCAATGCACGACAGGTCTCAACACCGAGACCGGCAGATGCACCCGTAACAAGCGCGCGCTTACCGCTGAGGTCTATTCCTTCTAACACTTCATCTGTTGTGCTGTCGGCACCAAAGCCGGAAATATTGGGTTTACTCATTGTATATTCCTGTTAGTCAATCTCAATTATCACTTTTGCACCCGCTGCCGGCGACTGGGCAATGGCGAAAGCATCGCTGAACTGCGCCAACGGAAAGCGGTGGCTAACCATCGGCGAGACATCAAGTGCACCCTCTTCCAACATCGCAATCACCTCGGTGAACTCGTTAGGATACGCCATCGAACCCAGCAAAGACAGTTCCTTGCTTAGCAGCAACATCAAATCGACTTCCACGGGCTTTTTGTGCAAACCCGCAATGACCAGCCGCGCGCCGGTTTTGCAGCTATCGATCACCGTTTTTATAATTGGTGCGGCGCCGGCCGCATCGATAAAAATACCGGTATCCCACACCGGCATAAAACCGAGAAAATCGGTTTCGCCCTGCTCTGCGGCGATAAAACCGTATAGATCTTCATGCGCGGGAGAAACGATCGCGCTGGCACCCAGCTGCTCGGCGCGCTGCAAGCGCTCTTGCGATAAATCCACCGCGACGATATTCGTGATACCCATACGCCGCAAACAAACAATAGAACCCAGACCGATAGCGCCGACACCAAACACTACGGCTTTTTCACCTGGCAGCGGTTTAGCGCGATTGACCGCATGCATAGCCACCGAAAGAGGTTCCACCAACGCGCCCTGCTCAAATGAAAGTGTCGCTGGCAGTTTGTAAACCGATTCGCCTGCGCTGGCATTTTTCACTAATAGATAATTAGCGAAGCCGCCTTGGGCGCCGCCATTGCCGATCTGATTGTTGGCCCCCATGGGATTGACCACAACCCTGTCTCCGATGCTAAAACCGCTGACTTTCGCGCCGAACTCATGTACGGTGCCAGCCAATTCATGACCCAGGGGCATCGCAGAATCGGTCGGCCCGGCTAATCCACCTTGAGCAACATAGCCAACATCGCTGCCGCAAATTCCGCAGGCGGCGACTTTAATGACCATATCGTCAGGTCCTGCTACGGGCTGTGTCGCTTCTTCGAGCCGAAAATCGTTGGGGCCATAGAGATTTACGAGTTGCATCGCTACTTCCTACAGTGGATTGTTGCGGGCTGTATATCACAACTGCCGACCTATCATTATCAACGCTGATTGATGCTACAAGCAAGGTACGCACTGCCGCTCGGTTAGTGATGCAGGCAGACTAAAAGCTAGAAGAATTTTTATATATCAATATAAGCTTTTGTATTTTATATACATGTTGTATGGCATGAATCAACCGATCAACTAGTGCAACGCGACACTGCCAAAAAATGCCTGCTGTTTTGAGGATTCCCACCATTGCATTTGTCCGGCCATGCGGCAACAATCCTACCCCATCACGCTGTACTGCCAAGTAAGAAGGCATATTCCAAAGTATGTCGATATTGCAAGTCTGATAGCAATTTCTGTTATCAAAAATAACGATTGCGGTTAGAATGTGCCGCCGCCAAGCAGCGCGGCAGCGCATAGATTCATATCAATCAAGAGAGGGGAAGAAATGCTCATTGGGGTTCCAAAAGAAACGTATGCCGGAGAGCTACGTTGCCCGCTCATTCCGCAGAGCGTGAAGAGAATGTGTGCAGAGGGCGCAAAAGTCACGGTAGAGAAGGGGCTGGGCAACAGCTCTGGTTTCGCCGACAAGGAATACAACGACGCGGGCGCCACGGTCAGCGACGACCACGACGGCATCATTGCCAACTCGGATGTGTTGTTACGCTTGCGCAAACCTGAACTCGATGAAGTGAAATCCTTCAAAAAGGGCTGCATTCACGTTAGCTATCTGGACCCTTTCAACGAGCGCGAATTGGTTGATGCACTAGCTAAGCAAGGCGTGAGCGCCATCAGCATGGAGATGATTCCTCGCACTACACGCGCACAGAAAATGGATGCGCTCAGCTCGCAGGCTAACCTGGCCGGTTACGTGATGGTGATTCTGGCCGCCCACAAGCTGAATAAAATTCTGCCGATGATGATGACACCGGCTGGTACAATTTCGCCGGCACGAGTCTTCGTGATCGGCGCCGGAGTCGCCGGGTTGCAGGCGATTGCAACGGCCAAACGCCTGGGTGCGCGCGTTGAAGCTTTTGATACCCGCCCGGTGGTGGCGGAGCAAGTGCAGTCGCTGGGCGGTAAATTCGTGGAAATCGATCTCGGTGAAACCGGTCAGACCAAAGACGGCTACGCTAAGGCCCTGACTGAAGAACAAGTCGCCTTACAGCGTGAAGGGCAGAAAAAAGTTATTGCCCAGTCAGACATTGTCATCACCACAGCGCAACTGTTTGGCCGCAAGGCGCCGGTCATTGTGACCAAGGACATGGTGGAAGCCATGCGGCCCGGCAGCGTTGTTGTTGATATGGCAGTAGGCTCCGGCGGCAATGTGGAAGGCTCAAAACCGAACAAAACGGTGAAGGTCAAAGGCGTTTCGATTATCGGTGTAGACAACCTGCCCGCCGAGGTGTGCCGTAATGCCAGCGAAATGTACTCATCTAACCTGTTCAATCTGGTCGACGAGTTTTGGGACAAGGAAGGCGACGAAGGCTTTGTTCTCAACCGTGACGATGACATTATTCAGGGCTGCCTGATTACGCACGATGGCGAAGTCGTTAACGAGCAAATCAAAAATCATTACGAAAACCAGGGGTAAACGCGGTGGAAGCTATTTATTTATTGTTTATATTGATGCTGTCGATTTTTCTCGGCTTTGAAATCATTTCCAAGGTACCGGCAACCCTGCACACGCCGTTGATGTCTGGCGCTAATGCAATTTCCGGCATCACCTTAGTCGGCGCGGTCACATCGGCTGGTGCGGGACTCGGCGGTTTTGCAACTTTTCTCGGCGCGCTGGCGGTCATCTTCGCTACCATTAATGTGGTCGGCGGCTATATGGTGACCGACCGCATGCTCGGTATGTTCAAGAAAAAAGATAGCGGGGCCAGAAAATGAGTTTGCAAACAATTAATCTGGTTTATGTTGTAGCGGCCGTATTATTTATTTTCGGCCTGAAAATGCTGGGCTCGCCAGATACGGCCAGGCGCGGCAACCTGCTGTCGTCGGTGGGTATGCTGATTGCCATTCTGGCGACCTTGTTCGACCATCAGATCCTGAGTTTCACCTGGATTGTCATCTGCGTGATTATCGGCGGCGGTATCGGCGCCTACGCCGCACGCACGGTGGCAATGACCGGCATGCCGGAAATGGTCGCCCTGTTTAACGGCTCAGGCGGCATAGCCAGTCTGTTAGTCGGCTGGTCGGCGCTGTACAACTCCAGCGTAACTACCTTTGTCGGCTTTACCGTGCTGCTGTCGATTGTTATCGGTGGCGTTACCTTTACCGGCAGTTTAATTGCCTGGGGCAAGCTGAGTGAAAAAATGCCCAGCAAGGCGATCGTGTTCGACAAGCAGCGCTTGGTGAACGCCGCTCTTATCGCAGCCATTTTATTGCTTGGTATTATGTTTTGCCGTAATCCGTCGGTCGATTCGTCAGTGTTGATTTTAATAATTCTGCTGTCGTTTGCGTTTGGTATCATGGCTGTTATCCCTCTCGGCGGCGCCGATATGCCGGTGGTCATCTCTTTGCTCAACAGCTACTCGGGTCTGGCGGCGTGCGCGGCTGGCTTTGCGATTGACAATAACATTCTGATCGTTGCCGGGGCATTGGTGGGTTCCGCGGGCATCATTCTGACGAATATTATGTGCAAGGCAATGAACCGATCGTTGGCGAACGTATTGTTCTCCGGCTTTGGTGCTGTGAAACATTCGTCCAAGCAGGTTGAGGGTGAAGTTAAGCCAGTCAGCGTGGAAGACGCTTATCTGATTTTGGAAGCTGCCAGTAACGTTGTGGTGGTTCCGGGTTACGGCATGGCCGTCGCGCAGGCGCAGCACGCGGTGCGCGAATTAGGCGAGTTGCTGGAGGAGAACGGTTGCGAAGTCAGTTATGCAATCCACCCGGTAGCGGGGCGCATGCCTGGCCATATGAATGTGCTGCTGGCGGAAGCGAATGTGCCTTACGACCAGTTGATTGAAATGGACGATGCTAACCCGCGCATGGATATGGTGGATGTGGCGATTGTTATCGGCGCTAACGACGTGGTCAACCCGGCCGCCAATGAAGACGACACGAGTCCGATTTACGGCATGCCGGTGATTGAAGTGCCGCGTGCGCGTACTGTGTTCGTGTTGAAGCGCAGCATGGCGGCGGGATTCTCGGGTGTTGATAACCCGCTATTCTTCGGTGAAAACACACGCATGATCTTTGGCGATGCGAAGACGACGATAACTGGGTTGGTGGCGGAATTTAAGGGGTAAACACCGGAGCGGACTAAACCGAGCAAAAAGTTCCCAGACACGCCGTGACAAATCGGCAGGACAGCTGATTTGCACAGCCATAGGCTGCCCTGAAAGGGCGAGTCACATGGATGTGGCGAGTGCATCCATCCCTGGGGGCTCGATCCCTAGCATCCATGCTAGGGACGGTCTGGGAACTTCTCGCTCGATTCAGCCCTTATCCTCAAACTTTCGATCCGAAGAACGCACTTTTCAGTCACGAACTCTAAACAGCATCAACTTTAAGCTTTGCTCTAGATCAACATCTGGAAAATCTGCAGAATTGGATAAGCGCTGCACAAACTTAGCGGCAGGAAAGTTTCGAGCAAAACTCTGCAGCAAAAACTCGGGTTCTAGATTGCGTGCGTTTAGACAGGCGAGAATAAGGCTTCCTGGTTTTACCAATCGTGGCAATCGCTTTATCAATCGCGGATAATCCTTGGCGGCGACAAAACTACCGGGCTGGTAGCTGGGCGGGTCAATAATCACAATATCAAACGGTGCACGTTTAGCGATCCAGCCGATGGAACGTAGTATTTCAAAATCTCGAAACATAACTTTTTCGGCAACGGCCTGCGCGGGGAAGTTGAGCAAATGATTACTCCGCCCGGTTGCAAGCGCGGCGCTGCTCATATCGATATTGGTCACTTGCCGTGCGCCGCCGGCCAATGCTACAACTGAAAAAGAACAGGTATAAGCAAACAGATTCAGTACTGTTTTATCCTTTGCCTGTTCGCACAACCACTGCCGGCCCGGCTTCATGTCGAGAAAGAACCCTATGTTTTGCGTGTCTCCCAACGTAATTTGATAACGCAGCTCGTCTTCTTTTGCGCAAAGCTGGGCGGGTAGCTCGCCAAGCACAATATCCAGCGAAACGTTTTTCCCGTGGCGTCTCTGCACTACAATGCAATCAAAGCTTTGTTTGCCTGCGAGTTGATGCAAAGCCCCGGTCAATTTGGCGAGCCAGTCGGATGGTGGTTCACGGAATAATGTGATCAACAGGACCGGCGAAAAGAGATCGATGGTGACAAATTCCGAGCCTGGATACGTTTTTCCGCGACCATGGAACAGGCGTTGGCTGGCACCTTGATTGGCAGCCAGTCTGCGTGTGACGGCATCAACAAGGTGTCGTAAAGACGGGAGTAGGTCCTGATTTCCTGCGAACGAGTTCACGTTTGCACCATTCCGCCAAGCCTGTTACTGCGTGATGCAGTTCGCATGCTCCTATACTGAATTAAAACCAACCGCCAAAAGAAGTGGGATATAGCACGCAGTGACACAAATATTGCATATGAATTTTGTACACTGGCTTTATTCAATACGCTACACCAGAACCAGGAGACGAGGGGACTGAAATGGAACAAGTCTGCAGAATCAAGCCATCCGACGAGGACACGGTGGATCACGGCGCATTTATCGATGCGCAGGGCAACGAGGTGCAAATCACCGAGCAAATGATTAAACAAGCCTGCGAAGCACTGGCGGAGCAGTTGCCCAATCATCACGCGATAGCAGCCGAACGTTCCGATGGCTAGACATTAAAGTTCAAACACTTAAGACCTTTTATTAAATTTAAATCTAGTATTTTGACGCCATTTAGGCGACAGGCCGAAAACTCGTGCCGCACGCGATAGTGTTTACGCAACCGCTCAAATTCCTCCCCGATATTTGCGTTGTTTGCTGCCAGCGCAGTAAGCAGGCGCGCATCGTCACGCACATCATAAGCTTCAAGTACGACTTCGTTTAACCCACTGTGCTCGGTTAATGTCACGAATGGTGTCGCGTCCGCGACGCCAGTTTCCACCGCAGCGCACTCGTTAGCAGCGACCTCTTCACCAAAAAAATGCTTAAGGAAAGACTGGTAAACCATCTTGGAACCGCGAATTTTTGCTTCCGCCGAATGACCGGCTATATGCGGAGTCGCGATATTCACCTGTTGCAGCAGAGTTTGATTGGGCTCAGGCTCGCCTTCCCACACATCCAATACAGTTTGCCACGCAGGCCGTCGCGGCAAAATATCAGACAACGCTTCATTGTCGATTACCGCACCGCGCGCGGCGTTAATTAGAATCAACTGCTCCCGCAACTCAGCCAGTTGTGCCGTATCAAACATATGACGGGTAGGGTAATCGCCATCGCACGTTAACGGCACGTGTAAACTCAAGATATCGCTACCCAAAGCCTCGTCCCGGGTAGTTAGAAATCTATTCGAGCATAATTCTAAAAACGGATCATAAGCCTTTATTTTAAAACCTAAACCATGCAGCCTTCCAGCCACTCTTGAACCGACTTGACCAAGACCAATCACGCCGACTTGCAGGCTTGCCGCTTGACCAAGGTTGACGCCCAACGCCGCCAATGCGCTGCACACATAGTCAGCGACGGCTTCAGCATTGCAACCAGTCGCGTGCGCAAACGCGATGTTCGACGCACGCAAAAACCTCTGATCGATATGGTCGACTCCACTGGTAGTGCTACCGACGAAGCGTACGTTGGTACCGGTCAACAGCGCGCTGTCTACTGCGGTAATCGAGCGCACTAACAACGCATCCGCACTCGACAGGTCGGCACGCGCGATATCGCGACCCGGCAGGCGTGTGAGCTCCCCCCATTGCGCGAAGTCCTCGCCTAGCAGCGATATGCCTTCATCCGCGACTATCTGCATTGCGCTGGACCAAACCGAGAAACATCCAACGTCGCGTTAGTGCCATAAAATTGCACCAACGCGAGACGAAACGACTCTGCACGAGGCGGCAAACCCTGTTCGCCATACTTTAAAACGTGCTGATACACCGCACGTTCGAATGCATAATTTGATGTCTCACCGGCAGCGAGATTGTCATTACTTACTGCAAATTTGAAGCAGGCGGCCTCCGAGAAAATCCACTCTAGCGCCTGCGGCTTGACTTCCACTTGTTCGAAACTGCGCTGCTGGTGCGGTGTTCTGCCGTCGGGCGCGTACCAATAGCCGTAATCGATCTGCTTGTGCCGTTTTGTGCCTGCGATACACCAGTGCGCAATCTCGTGCAACGCACTGGCAAAATAATCGTGCCTGAAAACCACTCGATGCTGGTTGCGGTCGACACAAGCCGGTTGATACAGCGGTTCATCGCCGCCTTTTTCGAGAATGGTATTGTTTGACGCAGCGAATAATCGATTAAAAATCACGATCAGATCGTCGCAGCAATGCGCCTCGCTGCGCAATAAGTGACATTGACCGAGCACCGCTAACTGTTTTGCAAAACGTGTAAGGCGTGGCTGTGCAGCGCCGGGTTAGCAGCCGCAAGCACCAGCCCACCTTCGCTCACGGAACCGCCCTGCCAATCGGTGATCACACCGCCGGCGGCGTCGACGATGGGTATCAGTGGAACGATGTCATATGGTTTTAAATCGCCCTCTATTACCAGATCAATCTGACCCATGGCGAGCATGCCGTAGGAATAACAATCGCCGCCGAAGCGTTGCAGTTTGCACTGCTGCGCCACTGCCTGAAAACACGCGGCCGCATCGGCTACATCGTTAAATAGATCGGGATGGGTGCAATACAGTTTTGCCTCTGCCAGTTCCACGGTTGTGCTGGTCTGTAAGCGTTGACGCTGCCCGCCGTGCAACAAAAAGGAACCGTTTTGGTCAGCAATAAATGTTTCTTTCAAATACGGCTGATGCATCACACCGCAGAGCAATTCAGAACCGCGCTTGAGACCTAGCAAAATACCCCAAGCCGGCACGCCGGTAATAAACGCGCGCGTGCCGTCGATAGGATCGATTACCCAACAGCAATCACTTGTACCAGCGGTTACGCCCTGCTCTTCGCCTAAAATAGCATGCTCGGGAAATTCCGTGGTTATACGTGAGCGAATAAAAGCTTCCACTTCTCTATCGGCTTGCGTCACAGGGTCAAACTGGCCAGCCACCAACTTGTTTTCAACGGCCATATTGCTGCGAAAGTAACGCAGCGCAATCGCACCGGCTTCAGCAACAACTTGCGTCGCAAACTCAAGATAACTGTTTTGCATAGCGATCAGATTAAATGGGAGTTGATTCTACCGCGCGAATTATGGACTATGCGCGAAGGCAAAGTACAGCGTACCAGCCATACAATAACATTGCTCCAATCACGCCATCCAGCTCACTCAGCCGAGGGAATATGTTAAGTTTAATAGGTCTTGTCACCGCCTTGCTGTTGCTCATGTGGGTCACATTGCGCGGCGCCAACCCACTGTTTGCGGCCCCTGCTTGCGCACTTCTGGTAGCCTTCAGCGGCGGGCTGGACGTATTCCCCGGCGAGGCAAGCCAGGCCAACTATATCGAATCGTATATGGCCGGTTTCACCAGTTTTATCGGCTCGTGGTTCTTTATGTTTTTGCTGGGTAGTATTTTCGGCAAACTGATGGAAGACAGTGGCGCCGCCCACAGCGTCGCCGAGTGGATTCTCGGCAAGTTCGGCACTCAGCGCGCCCCCTTAGCCGTAGTGTTAGCCTGCGCCATTCTCACCTACGGCGGAGTGAGCGTGTTTATTGTGGCTTTTTCGGTATACCCCGTAGCCGTAGAGTTGTTTCAACAGGCCAACTTGCCGCGCCGCTTTATTCCAGCCTGCCTGGCATTCGGCTCGGCCACGTTTACTATGACATCGGCAGGTTCGCCGGAAATCCAAAACTGGATTCCGATAAAGTTTCTAAACACAACCCCGTATGCCGCCTGGGAGGTCAGCATAGTCGTCGCATTGGTGATGGCCGGTCTTGGTTATTTTCTACTTTCGCGCATGGTGGCCACAGCCGTCGCAAACAATGAAAGCTTTGCGTCACGCTTCGATGATCCACAGCCCGACCAGCGCCACTTACCCCATCCAATCGCCGCGCTGCTGCCCTTAGTCGCCGTGTTGCTGGTCAGCTTTTTGTTCCACGACAGCCTCAAGCAATACGCGCTGGTGCTCGCGCTGCTGGCGGGCTGCATTTGCGTTGCAGTCATCAATATAAGCTTTTTCAAACACCCCGCAGCGGCATTGAGTGCCGGTGCGATGGGCGCGTTGATCGCCATTGGCAATACGGCCGCAGTCGTCGGTTTTGGCTCGGTGGCGAAAGCCTCGCCCGCATTCGATCTCACCGTTAGCTGGCTTACCCAACTGCCCGGCAACGAGTTGGTCGGCGCATCGGTTGCAGTCACGGTGATATGCGCGCTCACCGGCTCCGCATCTGGTGGGCAGGCCATTGCGCTACCCGCGATCGCGCCGCATTATCTGGAACTTGGCGTAGATCCGGCGGAACTGCACCGCACGGTCGCCATCGCGTCAGGTGGGCTGGACTCGCTACCGCACAACGGCTACGTCGTTACCACTATTCGCGCGATATGCGGTGAAAATTATCAGACGGCTTACCCGCCGGTCGCCATTGTCACCGTGCTCGTGCCGTTGGTTGGTATGTTGGTGGCGCTGACTCTATTTAGTATTTTTTAACGATGACGCTCGGACATCAGCCCTTGCGGATGTAATACAAAAACTGTTTTTCCTCGACTTGCGCCGCAACCAGCTCATGACCCAGGAAGTTACAAAACTTTGGCACATCGCGTTGCGTTGAAGGGTCAGTCGCCAGCAACTCCAACAATTCTCCCGATGCTATATCGCGTATTTTATTGTGCAATAGCATGACCGGCTCAGGGCAAAACAGGCCGGTCGCATCGAGCGTGGCATCTGGATCGAGATTATCTGGCATACATTGCTTCAAGTAGATAGCGCTTGTTCAGCTTCTTTACACGGCAGTAATGTGCAACTATTTTCCTCGGCATTAAACACAATAACAACATCGCCCGCTGCCAACTGCTGCTCCACCTGGGTGACTTTATCTTCTAACGTATAGGCTCTATCGCCATAGTCAGTACCCTCACGCGTAATAAATTCTTCAATAAGACCACGCAAGGCTTGCGACGACAACTGGCTGGCAGGAATAAGCATACTGTTTTGTCACGGTCTCCGTAGTGCGACGCACGAATGCGTCGCCTTGGCCTTAGCTAACGCGAGCACAGGAAATGCAAGGATTTCCTGTGCGTGCAACAAACAAGGCAGGGAAGCCTTATTTGATGCCTGGTTAATAGTCACGCCACTTGCGAGCAATTACCATAATGCCCGCCCCCAATAGGGATAGCACTACGAGAACCAGCAGCAACACCAGACTCAGCCAAAAGTAGCTAAGTATCTCACCGGAATCAACGTCGAACGTATATATTGCCGACCACACCAGACAAGCAGTCGCCGCCAGTGCTAAAAATATCGTTTTGATATATCGCCAGCGTGCAGGGAGTTTTGTTTTCAACGCGTTCATAGTGCAAACCTGTTGTGAAGTCTGTATGAGGTAGTAGCAATGCTATTCCTATTTGACAGAAGCGCGCACTTTGGTTTCATTTTTATTAATTTTCAAGACGAAAATTATATTAAACAATCACTTATTTAACTAAATTAAACTAAATTTTCATCCCTTATCCAGTAGATAATAATCAATATTGCCAGAAAACACACGGTCGCCGCGGCTAAAAAACTGCCAGTCGGACTCACCGACCACCACAGCCCGGCCAACAAAGCCCCAACGGCGCCACCGGCACCAAAACTGATGCTGCTATAAAGCGCCTGACCTCGGCCTTCGTTGCCATCCTTAAAGAAACGTCGAATTAACTCAATCGACACCGCATGAAAACTGCCGAACGAGGCCGCGTGCAGGCACTGGGCGACAATCAATAGCAACAGATTGTCGGTAAAACCTGCTATCAACAACCAGCGCAGCCCAGCCAGAAAGAAACTGGCCAGCAACACATTGCGCAAACCAAAGCGTGCAAACAGACTCGCAATTTTCCAGAACAGCGCGATCTCGGCCAACACGCCCAGACCCCATAGCAAACCTGTTAGTGTTTTATCGTAACCGTATTGCTCAAGATGGAGGCTGAAAAACGTGTAATACGGGCCGTGACTGAGCTGAATTAGAAAGCATGCGCAGAAAAAGGCCAGCACATGCGGCTGCTTCAATACCGCACCAATACGCTTTGCCGATTGCGCGGTGCGGACTGCTTCGCGAGCTGGTATCGTTAAACTGCTGAGGAAAATACTCGCCAGCAAGGCGCACAAAATTATGGGCAGCCATGTGATGCTGATAACGTCGAACACAAAACCCAAAGCCGCAACCGGAATAATAAAACCGACCGAACCCCACAGACGTATGCGGCTGTAATCGTGAAATCGATCCTGCAGGTGAGACAAGGTCACCACTTCAAACTGAGGCAGCACCGCGTTCCAAAAAAAACTAAAGCTAACAACAACGATTGCTAACCACACAAAAGACTGATCGACAAAAATACCGGCGAAGCACGCACAGGCGAGCGCGGCGCCTACGCGAATAATCCGCATGCGCCGCGCACCACGATCGGCTAACCATCCCCATACATTCGGTGCAATGATTTTCGTGCCGACCAGCAAGGCCGCGAGAACGCCTATTTCTTTAGGGTTTAAACCCAGCGACTGCAGGTACAGCGGCCAGTACGGCAGCAGCGCGCCAAGCACCGAGAAATAGAAAAAGTAGAAACTGGCAAGACGCGCTGCGGGCAAGCTGGCGGCTGCGCCGGATTGCACTGCAGCCCTTATTCTGAAGCGGCAGGTATCACAGGTACCATGGATTGCACATCCATATTCTGGCCTCTGTGCCGCAAGGCATGGTCCATCAGCGTGAGAGCGAGCATCGCTTCGGCAATTGGCGTCGCGCGAATGCCAACACAGGGATCGTGCCGACCGGTGGTGACCACGTCGACCTCGGCACCGCTTTTGTCGATACTCTTACCCGGCTGGCGAATACTCGAGGTGGGCTTGAGCGCAATATGCGCGACAATATCTTGACCTGTTGAAATGCCGCCTAGCGTGCCTCCCGCTTGGTTCGACAAAAAACCGTCCGCCGTGAATTCATCGCGGTGCTCACTGCCTTTTTGCTCGATCACGGCGACGCCCGCTCCAAGCTCCACTGCCCTCACCGCGTTGATGCTCATCAAGCCGTGAGCGATATCGGCATCCAGCTTATCGAACACCGGCTCTCCGAGACCGGGCGGCACTGCCGTTGCGGTCACAGTGATACGCGCGCCAATGGAGTTACCCTCTTTGTTCAATGCGGCCATATAGGTTTCCAGTTCGGGCACAAGGTCCGGATCGGGGCAAAAAAACGGATTGCTATCTATAACAGACCAGTCGACTTGCTGGATTTTATGCGGCCCCAATTGCGACAGAAAACCGCGTACCTCTATACCGTAACGCTCTAACAGATACTTTTTGGCGATTGCCCCTGCCGCCACACGCATAGCTGTTTCGCGCGCTGATGCGCGCCCACCGCCGCGATAGTCACGAATGCCATACTTCTGTTCGTAGGTGTAGTCTGCGTGCGCAGGACGAAACGTGTCTTTGATTTTACTGTAATCCTTAGACCGCTGATCGGTGTTTTCAATAAGCAAACCAATGGGCGTGCCTGTGGTCTGGCCTTCGAACACGCCGGACAGAATTTTGACTTCGTCCGCTTCCTTGCGCTGCGTGGTAAAACGCGATGTGCCGGGTTTGCGCCGATCCAAATCGTGTTGCAAATCTTCTGCATTTAACTGCATACCAGGCGGGCATCCGTCGACGATGCAACCCAAGGCCAGGCCGTGGCTCTCACCGAAGGTGGTAACGGTGAACAGTTTTCCAATGCAATTGCCAGCCATATTTATTGTCTACATACGTGAATAAATGTTTTCTTTTGACAGCCGGGCAATTATATCGCGCTTACGCGACTGATGCCCGATGTTCACGCAGGTGCCGGGCGGTAAGAAAAAACACACCATGCCCCCCGCGACGGAAGTCTATCCAGGTAAACGGGAGTTCCGGAAACTCGCGTTCCAGCGCGGCGGCGCTATTGCCCACCTCAACCAGCAGTGCACCTTCCTCACTGAGATACGCCAACGCCTGCTGAAGTATTTTCCGCGCGAAGCTAAGGCCATCGGCGCCTGCCTCCAGCGCCAGTTGCGGCTCGTGTTGATATTCGGCTGGCATGCTCTCCAGGTCTTCAGCATCGACATAGGGCGGGTTGCTGATAATCAAATCGTATTTCTGTTGGCTGTCCAGTGCATCAAACAGGTCGGAGCATTGCGTGCGCACACGCTGATTGAGATCGTGCCGATCAATGTTCATCTGCGCGACTTCAAGCGCAGACTCCGAAACGTCGACAAGATCAACCGTTGCATGTGGTAAATGCGCAGCAGTAGCAATGCCGATGCAACCAGAGCCGCAACACATATCTAGCACGGAGTGTAAGGTGGTTCCGTCCAGCCACGGCGTAAACTCCTGCTCGATCAACTCGGCGATAGGCGAGCGCGGGATAATGACCCGCTCATCTACCTTGAATCGCAAGCCGGCAAAGTTAGCAAAACCAGTAAGATAAGCGGCAGGAATTCGTTCTTTGATACGCGTTTCCAGCACCACCAGTGCCAGGTTTTTTTCTACCGTTGTCAGTCTGGCGTCGAGTACGCCGGAGTCAACGTCGGCAGGCAAATGTAAAGTATGAAACACCAAGTGCAGCGCCTCGTCCCAGGCGTTATCTGTGCCATGACCAAAGTACAACTTGTTTTCAGTAAACTTTGAAACACCCCAGCGCACATAATCGCGCACGGTGACCAGCTCCTTTAGCAATTGTTGTCTACTTTCCATATCAATCTCTGATCCAGGCATGTTCGGTGAGTAGTGAATTCGCACATTCGTTTTGTTATAAGCTCAAAAACTTTGCTACCATCCGCACCAGTGTTGTCAGGTGAACCCCATGAAAGACGCGTTTGCACATATTATCACGAGTATAGGCGAGGATTTGTCGCGCGATGGCCTGCAAGAAACGCCTAAACGTGCCGCCAAGGCCTTTGAATTTCTAACACGCGGCTATCAGCAGACGGTAGAGGAAGCCGTCAACGGCGCCCTGTTTGAATCCGATTCCAGCGAAATAGTATTGGTGAAAAACATCGAATTGTATTCGTTATGCGAACACCACATATTACCTTTTATTGGCAAATGCCATGTTGCTTATCTGCCGAAAGGCAAAGTGCTTGGTTTGTCGAAAGTCGCCCGTATCGTCGATATGTTCGCCCGCCGGCTGCAGATTCAGGAGAACCTAACGTTACAAATCGCCAATACGGTTGAGAACGTGACCGAGGCTGCCGGCGTTGCCGTTATCATCGAAGCACAGCACATGTGCATGATGATGCGTGGCGTCGAAAAACAAAACTCGGCAATGACCACCTCCGCCATGCTAGGTGCATTCCGTAATAACGAAGCAACGCGGATGGAGTTCCTTGCGCTGGTGCGTGGTTAACAGCGCAACAAAAACCTATCGAGTCAACATCGTGCGCGCGCCTTCGACTATTTTCTCTCTGTCTTCATCGCTGGCCTCGTCGAGTTTAACTGGCGTAGGAATATCGCGGCCTTTCTGCACCGCAGGTCTTTTTCCGACGCGCTCTATCCAGCGTTGCAAGTTAGGCAAGTCATCGATCTCTATGCCGGCCCATTCGTGAATACTGATCCATGACCAATTGGCGATATCGGCAATACTGTAGTCACCGCAGATAAAGTCCCGCCCTTCAAGTTGAACTTCCAATACACCATATAAACGCTTGGTTTCATTATGATAGCGCTCAATAGCGGCGGGGATTTCTTCCGGAAAATAGCGGAAAAACACATTCGCCTGGCCCTGCATAGGCCCCACTCCGCCCATTTGAAACATTAGCCACTGGACCACGTTCATCCGGCCGTGCAGGTCGGTTGGCATGAGTTGACCGGTCTTTTCCGCTAGATAAAGCAGAATCGCGCCAGACTCCATAATCGTCAGACCATCGGCATCGCGATCGACGATGGCCGGTATCTTGCCGTTGGGATTAATTTTGCGGTATTCCGGCGTGTGCTGGTGACCTTCCATAATATCGATATGGTTAACCTTATAAGGCAGGCCCAACTCTTCGAGAGCAATGGAAACTTTCCAGCCATTGGGAGTTGCGGCGGTATATAACTCAATCATGGTCAGTCCTGATGTGTTATTTGAGAAAGTCTACTCCGCTTCACGGGGTAGCTGATTTAAGGAAGTACGATACCTGCCCGGCGATCTGCCTTGCCGGTTCAGTCTCCATATGAAAATGATGCATGCCCGGTAGCATGACTTGTCGAACTCCAGATGCTGTTTGCAGCGTCGATTTCAACCCAGCACGCTCGCTGATACCGTGCTCCGCCAGCAGTAGCAAAGTCGGTACTGTCAGTTCTGCCAGTATATTCTCAATATTTCCGGCGCATAATTTCAGCGCCGACGCGGCCTTCAAGCGTTCGTCGTATCGCCACACATACCCGCCGTCAACCTGCTGCAGGCTGCGCTCTACAATTCGCTGCGCGGCATCTTTTGGCATCGGCATTTGTCGCAGCCTCGCTTCAACCGCCGCCGCAATAGAAGGATGAATGAACGAACTGCTTTGGTGCGAGTATTTTCGAAAATCACTCACATGTTTTCGTAGCTGGGTAACTGTTTGCTCCACCGACGAAGGTGGTGGCAAAAAGCCGTCAAGTAGCACGGCGGCGCTGATTCGCTCGGGCGCGGCAACTGCCAGCAGTAGTGCGACTATAGCGCCGCGCGAGTGTCCGAGTAGGGTAAATCGCGGCCAGCCGCAGGCATCGGCTATGCTCAGCAAATCGTGCAAGTCGTCCCAGATATTATAAGAGCCCGAATAGGGTCGGTGGCTGGTTTGGCCGTGGCCAGCCATGTCGGGCGCTACGATATAAGAATCCGCGAGCATTGGTGCCAGCACATCAAAGCTTGCGGCATTGTCCAACCAGCCGTGCAACGCGAGTACGGGTAAGCTATTCGGGTCGCCCCATGCTTTGGCAGCATAGCGCATATCGCCTATTTCAAATGCTAATTCCTGCGCGGTCATTTGTCCTCGGGAGACATAAAGCTGACCAAGTGGGCGCAGGTGGGAGCCACTACGTCGGCCTCAACCACGGCGCAGCAGGCTGGCATAAAAACCGGCAAAGTGTTCCTATCGACTAACAGGTTTAATAAGCGGCCCACCAAGGGTTGATGACTGACCAAGACAACCGTATCAAAACTTTTTACGGCTAAGCGCTCAATCACCGCACCGGGACTTTCGTCTGGTTGCAAACCCGATTCTATTGCCACTAAATCGGTGTGACCCAGCTTCGAAGCCAGCAGTGCAGCGGTCTGCTCCGCGCGAACGTACGGGCTGGCGGCGATGCGCTGGATTTCAAAACTACACCCAGCAAGCCACTCGCCTAAACGTTCCACGTCGCTGCGCCCAGTAGCCGTAAGCTGACGCGCGGCATCGGACGCAGCACCAGCGAACGCCTCGGCTTCGCCGTGGCGTACGATGATTAATCGCATGGGCTAGTTGGTGAGCTCCAGCAACAAGCGGTTCAAGCGATGCACGAAACTAGCCGGATCAACCAATTGCCCGCCTTCGGCAAGCCGGGCTTGGTCGAGAAGCACATTGAGCAATTCCTTAAAACGATCTTCGTCGGCTTCGGCGTCGAGCTTTTTCACCAGCGCGTGTTCGGGGTTTAACTCCAGCGTCGGCTTGGTGTCGGGCATTGCTTGACCGGCAGCTTCCATGATGCGGCGCATTTGCGCACCCATATCCATTTCACCTACCACCAGGCAAGCCGGTGATTCGGTCAGCCTGTGCGTCACACGCACTTCCTCGACTGCATCGCCCAGCGCGGCCTTGGCGCGCTCGACCAATCCTGCGTGCTCCTTGCTTAATTCTTCCTGCTGTTTTTTATCCTCTTCGTTGTCCAATTCGCCAAGGTCCAGTTCACCTTTAGCAACGTCCTGAAATTGTTTGCCATCAAATTCCGTGAGGTGGCCCATCAACCAATCATCGATGCGATTGTGCAGCAGCAACACTTCCACGCCTTTCTTGCGGAACACTTCTAAATGCGGGCTGTTTTTGGCGGTGTTGAAATTCTCCGCGACCACATAGTAGATTTTATCCTGGCCTTCTTTCATACGCTCGACATACTGCGCCAGCGTATGTTCCTGCTTATCTGTGTCGGTGTTCGTTGTCGCGAAGCGCAGCAACCCAGCAATTTTATCCTTGTTTGCAAAATCCTCGGCGGCGCCTTCTTTCAGCACCTCGCCGAACTGCTCCCAGAACGCTGCGTAGTCTTCCGCTTCGTTTTTCGCCATCTTGGTCAGCACATCGAGGATGCGCTTTGTCAGGGCGCTGCGCATAGTGTCAATAGACGGGTCTTTCTGCAAAATCTCACGCGATACATTCAACGGCAAGTCGTTAGAGTCGACGACACCCTTAACGAAGCGCAAATACAAGGGCAGAAACTGCTCGGCGTCGTCCATAATAAACGTACGTTGCACATAGAGCTTCAAGCCACGCGCCGCTTCGCGTTGCCACATGTCAAATGGCGCGCGCTTGGGAATGTACAATAGGCTGGTATATTCAAACTTGCCTTCAACCTTGTTATGACTCCAGGCTAAAGAATCTTCAAAATCATGTGATATAAGCTTATAAAACTCTTGATATTCCTCATCTTTTACATCGCTTCGTGATCGGGTCCAGAGTGCCGTTGCGGCGTTAATGGTCTCAAATTCTGGCGTCTTCACTTCTTCTTTCTTGTCCGCTTCGTCTTTGTCGTCTTCGGTTGCTACAGGCTCAGCGTCCTGCAGCATTTGTACTGGAATGGAAATATGGTCGGAGTATTTTTTAACGATGCTACGCAACCGCCAACCGTCGGCAAAGTCGGCAGTGTCCTCTTTGAGGTGCAAGGTAATTTGCGTGCCGCGCGTTGCTTTTTCCGCTGGCTCAATGGTGAAATCAGCTTCACCGGCAGACTCCCAAATTACCGCCTCATCCGTTTTCGAACCGGCACGGCGGGTAAGCACACTGACCTTTTCGGCAACGATAAACGACGAGTAGAAACCCACACCGAACTGGCCGATAAGCTGGGAATCTTTCTGCTGATCACCGCTCAGATTCTCCAGAAACTGCGCCGTACCCGATTTGGCGATGGTGCCCAGATTGGCAATCACTTCATCACGCGACATGCCGATACCGTTGTCTGACAAAGTGATAGTTTTAGCTTCTTTGTCGAACTCTATTTGAATTTTGAGTTCCGGGTCGTCTTCGTACAAGCTGCCATCTGACAATGCTTCGAAACGCAGCTTGTCAGCTGCATCAGACGCATTGGAAATCAGCTCGCGCAGGAAAATCTCCTTGTTGCTGTACAACGAGTGAATCATCAAGTGCAGTAATTGTTTAGCCTCGGTTTCAAAGCCAAGCGTTTCTTTTTGGGCGGCCGCAGTAGTCATACGGTTGGTGTCTCCATGTTAGTGTTTAGAACAAAGTACGCTGTGATATGGAGGTATCACAGCCGGTTTTCAAGGGTTAAAGAACATTGATTTCTTGTTTGCAGTAAGAACTCGATGCTAAGGTCTGAATCGAGAGCAAAGTTCCGGGACCGTCCCTAGCAGGGATGCTAGGGATCGAGCCTCCAGGGATGGATTGACGGCGTGTCTCGGAACTTTGTGCTCGGTTTAGACCGCCCCAATGCTCATTTTTAGCGGCCGCGCTACCAGCCAGTAACCGCAGCCAACGCATTGCCAATCTCAGCAAGACTGCGCACGGTCTTAACGCCGGCATCTTCCAGCGCAGCAAATTTCTCATCTGCCGTGCCTTTACCGCCAGCAATGATAGCACCGGCATGGCCCATGCGTTTTCCGGGTGGCGCGGTAACGCCGGCGATATAACTTACCACCGGTTTGCTGACGTTGTCTTTAATAAATGCCGCTGCATCTTCTTCCGCGTTGCCGCCAATCTCACCAATCATCACGATGGCTTCGGTTTGATCGTCCTGCTCGAACAAGCGCAATATATCGATAAAGTTAGAGCCTGGAATCGGGTCACCGCCGATGCCGACGCAGGTCGACTGACCGAAGCCCGGGTCGGTGGTTTGCTTGACCGCTTCGTAAGTCAAAGTGCCTGAACGCGATACAATGCCTACCTTCCCCGGCAGGTGAATAT
>JBPCXM010000187.1:0-4917 GCA_051008535.1 Pseudomonadales bacterium
CGCCTGCTTCCAAACGCCTCTGACGAGGATCTGTTGTCTCTCGGACCCAAATTGCACGAGGCGGAAGGTATCGTCATAGCCACTCCGCTTAATCTCAACATCAATATTCGCGAAGGGAAATATAGCGGCGAGTTCCTTTGGACTAACTCTTACGAAGCCACGACCCACATGGAAGATTTTGGCGTGCACACTGATGCGGTCTGCTGGACCTTGGTCGGTTACGCCTGTGGCTATTCCAGCGAGATCATGGGGCGTTTCATTCTGCACCGGGAAGTGGAGTGCATTGGCAAAGGGGATCGCCACTGCCACAACTTCGCCAAGCCCCTGGAGGAATGGGATGACAACGCCAGGCAGGACATGAAATACTTCGAGCCGGACCGCGTTGCGGACCAGATCATGCAGCTTCAGACGGAGGTGGAACACCTGCGCTACTCGCTGGATGAAGGCACCGCCTTTGGCGGTATGGTGGGCGAATCGGAGCCTTATCGCGCCAGTTGCCAGCTGCTGGAAAAGGCCGCCGACAGCATGGTCACGGTGTTGCTGCTTGGCGAGACCGGTGTCGGCAAGGAAGTGTTTGCTCGCGCCCTCCACAGTATCAGCCCACGCGAGAAGAATCAATTTGTGGCGATCAACTGCGCTGCGATTCCCGAGGAACTGCTGGAGTCTGAGCTGTTCGGCGTGGAAAAGGGCGCCTATACCGGCGCGCAACAATCGCGACCCGGCCGCTTTGAGCGGGCTCACGGCGGCACCTTGTTTCTCGATGAGGTGGGCGACCTCTCCACCGCCGCACAGGCTAAGCTGTTGCGCGTACTTCAGGAAGGGGAGTTCGAACGGGTGGGCGACACTCGTACACGCAAGGTGGACGTCCGCCTGGTTGCGGCTACCAACATCGACTTGAAAAAAGCGGTCGATGACGGCGAATTCCGCGCAGACCTTTTCTACCGCTTGAACATCTATCCTTTGGTTATACCACCGCTGCGCGAGCGACACGAGGATATCCCACTGCTGACTAACTATTTCCTGAACAAGTACACGGCGCGCCACGGTAAACGAACGCCCGGAATTTCAGCGGCTGCGCTCGACGCATTAAACAACTACGATTGGCCCGGCAATATTCGGGAACTGGAACACATGATCGAGCGCGGGGTGATCATTGCGGGCAACGATGAGTTGATCACGCCAGAGCACCTCTTTCCTCGTCTCCAATTTGAGACACCGCCGTCGTCGAAAGCGACACCGGTTCAGGAATCCGAAACCGCCACTGAAGTTGGGGATAGAGACAGCTTGAAAACGGTGGTCGAGCGGGTGTTAACCCAATCCGGATCATTTGACAAGGTTGAGTCGCTGTTCCTGTCCACGGTGGTCGAACGCTGCGAAGGTAACCTGGCCTCCGCCGCGCGTATGCTGGGGATCACCCGGCCCCAGTTGGTCTATCGGTTGAAAAAACACCGTACGGACTGAGCCGTGATCCAGAAGGCTCGCTAGCACTACCTTAACCATCGGGTGTTAATGATCGCGCCTACGGAGCCATTCCGAGATCGGTATAAAAGACGTCACCCACCACCGTGATCCTCATGTTATTACCATATCATCACATCACTCCTGTTGAGTGACCATATCGTACATGTTTCTCCTATGGATCTGACTCACCCATAAAAAACTTCTATTAAAACAGTGTGTTAAAAGTTGGCACCAATTCTGCTAAGGAATCCGAGAATGGTGGGTTAACACAGGAGATAAGTTATGCGAGCTTTAATTATTGGCGCTGGAATGGGCGGCTTGTTTGCCGCACTGGCGCTACGTAAGTCAGGGCGCTTCACATCCGTCGACGTCTTCGAACAGACCGAGGTCCCGACTACAGCGGGAGCCGGGCTGAACATGCCACCCAACGGCGCTCGGCTATGCCGGGAACTCGGAGTTGATCTGGATGGCGGCGATCCTAAAGGTGAGCCCGGCGCTATTGACGGAGGTCGCGCGGCGGTTCTGGAAAGCACGCGTATGGTGATGGACGATGGATCTATTTCGGTGAAACCTTTTGATCACAACACAAAAGCAAACGATGGTGCTGGATTCCATCACATGCATCGCCTTGATCTGCTGATGTGTTTGTACAAGCGATGCTATGAGTTTGGGCCTGATTCGGGAGAGGAGTGCCCGATCCAGATTCATATGTCGAAACGGCTAGATTCGATAACCCAGACTGACGACGTAGCCACAGTGAAATTCAAAGACGGCACTACTGCTGAAGGAGAGGTGGTGATAGGTGCCGATGGTATCAATTCTAAAGCCCGTCACATTGTGTACCCCGATGCGCCACCCAAACGTTGGACGTATGTGGTTTGTTATCGAGGCCTGATCCCGCGTCAGAAAGTTAAGCAACTCACAAAGGAGGATGGCAGCCCGATGGACTATAACCCCATCGATTCGTTCAGCATGGATGCTCGTAAAAACGAGTTTGGATATACTGTAAATTATTGGGTGCGAGGCGGCGAATTACTCAACGTGTGGCTTGCATACTATGAGCCGAACGCGGCCGAATTCGAAGGCGAAGAAGGCGACTGGTTCCCTGTTGAGCGTTCGGAGATGATCGGAAACATGAAAAAAGCCTTCAGAGACGATGTCCGCATGGGCGATGTCATTGCCATGGCAAGCGGCATGGAAAATCCGACCAAGTGGGGATTATATGACCGTGATGCGTTCCCAAGTTGGCACAATGGGCGCGTTGCCTTGTTGGGAGATGCGGCTCATGCCGTCCTGCCTACTTACGGCCAGGGCGCTGCTCTGGCGATTGAGGATGGTGCGGCCCTCGGTAAGTGCTTTGAGCTGCACGGTGACGATGTCTACAGTGCGCTGCTGCACTACGAGCGTGTACGCCACTACCGATGTACTCGTGTACAGTTTGCTTCCAAGTTCCTGTTTAGACACCTCGAGCCAGAAGACTCGCCCGAGCGCCAAAAGATTCTAAAGGCGCTAGACGAGCGTGATTATCCCGTCTTTGATCACCAACAGCGTGCTGGTGGTGACGATTCATGGTTGTACGCATACGACGCTCAAGAGATCGGGGACAAAATACCCGCTAAGAGGCTCGGGCCTTGGGACTTCCGATCAGCAGCGGCGGTTAAAGAGGCCAGGAGCGATGTTATGCGTAACCTCTGGGTGCCCGCTGTTTCTCTCAAGGGCGACCGTAAGGTGACCTTAGAGGAAGTTCAACAACATAACTCCTTCGAGGATTGCTGGGTTGTCATCCATAACAAGGTGTACGACTTCTCTGAATGGAAAGATCACCATCCGGGTGGTCCGTTCGTGGCCAGAATGTACGGTGGTAAGGACGCCACGGCCGAGTTTGGTCATTACCACAGCAAATTGGCAGAGAAACACATGGCGCATTTTTGCATTGGCGACCTGGTGGAAACAGATAACCCGGTCGAAGCGGAAAAAACTCCCGCATAGCTTCATAGATCAAAATTACTGCTGCTTAATGTTCGTCCTCGGTAAGTGAGAGGTGAGACATTGGGTTGATAGCGGATTAAGTTTAATCATAACTGAGCTAGTATTTGCGTCCGTCATAATCGCTATTCTCAGGTCTTTGGAACCACTCTTGCGGATGCCGCTCCAGTAGAACGCAAGAATCCGCATCCTCATTCCCTAGCTGTAATTTGCGCTCATATTGGCATATTGGCGGGATGGCAGCCGCACCCAGCATTTAATCAACATTCGCCACAGTCCGCTTATCGTTTCATGAAATCATAAATTCGCGTTTTCCCGAATGATGATTTGCTGAAGCGTCTCAACAGCTCATGCAACGGAATTACAAAGAACACATCTAACTTATTGCTTTCAAAGATAAAAAAGTGTTGGCACAAGGCTTGCTACGGAACGTTACTAAAAGTGCATGTAAGCATGTCGGAACATCGCTGAGACTGCAGCCCCTTCGGGAAAGCCGAATCCAGAAAATAAAACGGGACTGAGAATGAACAAGCTGAAAGATTGGAAATTCCTGGAAAATTCCCCGCACAGCCAGCGCCACCACCGTGGCTCACACTTTAGCGCCCTTATCGTTGTCTCTTTTCTAGTTATTTTCATTGCAGCCTGCGAAGCACCGCTGAATCTTGAAAGGGTTGTCCAGGAGAGCGAAAAGCCAATCCTGCGTTTTGACATGTACCAGTCGGCTGCCCATCAAGGTGACCGGGTGGTGGTCATCAGCTCGACCGGCGCGGCGTTGGTATCCGATAACAATGGTGCCAACTGGACGCGCTTTGATCTGGCAGGTCGTCCCTCGTTGATTGATGTAGCCGCCTGCCCAAGCGGCGACTTTTATGCACTCGACACGCAACACCAGATCTGGCGATTGGCTGCGGGTTCGGACAAATGGGAGACGTCGGCAATAGATACACAGGAAAGCACACTCTCCATTCATTGCGCGCCGGATAACAGTCTGTGGGTGACAGCCAGTTTCAGTACGCTCTTTTCTAGCCGTGATAACGCCGCTTCCTGGCAGCAGTTTTCTCTCGATGAAGACCTGCAGTTTACCAAGGTGCAATTCATCGACGACCAGACCGGTTTCGCCGTCGGTGAGTTCGGCACGGTACTGATTACCACTGATGGTGGCAACAAATGGGAACGCGGTGGCGACATTCCCAATGAGTTTTATCCGATGGCGGCGCATTTCCGCGATCGAAAATCCGGTTGGGTGGGTGGCCTGGATGGAGTGATTTGGTATACCGCCGACGGCGGGCAAACCTGGGAGCGGCAGTTATCGGCCAACAAAGCGCCGATCTACGGCATTAACGCCACGCAGGATCAGGTATTCGCTGTCGGTGGCAGCGGTACGCTAATTGAGTACGTTGATGGTAAATGGCGGGTTCTCGATGGGGCTCCCCCGGTGCTCTCCTATCTTCGCGGGCTGGAAGTACTGTC
>JBPCXM010000188.1:0-2914 GCA_051008535.1 Pseudomonadales bacterium
AGAAATTGAGTAACATCGATAGGTACTTTTAATGAGTCATTCAGAAGAACTATTCGACCTGACGCCGACTGCTGAGCAGCAAATGACGCGTGATGTGGTTCGGCGTTTCGCCCGTGATGAAATGGTGTCGGCGGCGCGGACGGCCGACGAAGCAGGCGCATTACCCGATAACTTTTTGCTAAAAACCGTCGATTTGGGCTTGAATTTCATGCCTATTCCCGAAGCTTTGGGCGGGGTAGGGGCCGGCCGTAACCCCGTTTCCAACGTGTTGAATATAGAAGATTTAGCCGGCGGCGATATGGCTATGGCCATTGCCGCAACGACCCCGTTGTCGGTCATAAATTGCGTACTCGATGCCGGTACAGAGCCGCAAAAAGAAGCGGTGAGTCATGCGCTGGCGACGGACGTATTCACCCCTGCAGCATTAGCGATGATGGAGCCGGGCATAGTCTTCGATGCGCGTCAGCTAAAGACCAAAGCAGTACAACAACCGGATGGCAGCTATGTTCTCAATGGTGTTAAAAGCATGGTGGCATATGGCGTCGATGCGCAACTACTGATCGTGTTTGCCGCCACGGGTGACCACGACGTACAAGGTTTCATCATCGATGCTAATACTGCCGGCATCAGCTTTGAAAAAGAAGACTATATGGGTCTGCGGCCCCTAGCGCTTTATGCAATGACGCTGAACGATGTCACCGTGCCCGCAACTGCGAAATTGCGGGACGACTTTGACCTCAAGCGTTTTACCAATCTCAGCAAAATAGCCGTCGCCGCACTGGCGGTGGGCACCTGCCAGGCAGTGCTAGATTACGTCGTCCCCTATGTGAACGAGCGCGTCGCCTTTGGCGAACCGATCTCCAACCGGCAGGCGGTAGCGTTTATGGTAGCGGATATGGCCACTGAGATAGAAGGCCTTCGACTGCTGGTTTACCGCGCCGCGGCGCAGGCAGAGCAGGGGCTGGACTGCACCCGCAGCGCTTTTCTGGCGCATCGCAACAGCATTAAATACGGCATGAAGATTGGTACCGATGGCGTTCAGCTGCTTGGGGGTCATGGCTTTACCCGCGAATATCCGGTGGAGATGTGGTATCGCAATCTCCGTGCCTTAGCGACGCTCGATGGGATGCTACTGGTCTAACGAGCGATCCAACCTTTTAATGAGTGTGTAACCTGGTGTCAGCATGATTAACCTGGAACTCCCTAAAAACATCGAAGATCTAAAAACCCTGTGCCGTCAGTTTTCGACAGACGGTCTACGCCCGATAGCGCGCAAATACGATGAGTTGGAACAAAAAGAAATGCCCGAGGAGCTTTACGCTCTCAGTGAATTGCTGGCCATGGGTCGGCAACAGAGCGCAACCGGCAGTTCAATGAAAAACGACGCGACACAAAATGATGAAAACCGCAACGGTAGCAACATGAGTAAGGTCGTTGCCTCTGAGGAGTTATGTTGGGGTGATGTGGGTTTATTTATTGCGATGCCGACCGTTGGATTGGGCAACGCCGCGGTTGAGGCCGTGGCCTCCGATGAACAGAAAGAGCAATGGGGCGATTTATTTGCAGCCATGGCCATCACCGAGCCTGGTGCAGGCTCGGATTCTGCTGGTATTAAAACCACTGCTACTCTCGACGGCGACGAGTGGGTGCTTAACGGCGAAAAAATCTTCGTCACCGACGGCTATCGCAGTAAGCAGGTGGTGGTGTGGGCTTCATTGGATTTAAGTCTGGGTAAGGCGGCGATTAAATCCTTTTTGGTCCCCAAAGGCACAGCCGGCATGACGGTCGCCCGAGTGGAACACAAGCTGGGCATACGTTCTTCCGATACGGCACAAATAGTGTTTGATGATTGCCGTGTGCCCAAAGCGAACCTGTTAGGCAACCCTGAGATCGCTAGAACCGCCGAGGCGCGCAAGAAAGCGTTCGGTGGTGTTATGCAAACCTTCGATAATACCCGGCCGTTGGTTGCGGCCCAGGCTTTGGGGGTCGCACGGGCTGCGCTTGATCTAACTTTTGAGTTGCTAAAAGAGGAAGGGGTTGAGCTGAGCTTTGACAAAAACTACCACAGCATGAGTGCGGTTGAGAATGACCTCTACGATTTGGAAGCGGAATATGAAACTGCGCGCCTGCTAGTTTTGAAAGCCGCCTGGATGGCGGATAACAAACAACCCAATTCGAAAAATGCCTCCATGTCCAAGGCCAAGGCGGGGCGAATAGGTAACCAGGTGGCGTTAAAATGCGTGGAGATCTGCGGGCAATTGGGTTACAGCAAAGTCCGCCTGCTGGAAAAATTTGCCCGCGACTCGAAGATTATCGATATCTACGAGGGCACCCAACAAATCCAGCAGTTGATAATCGCGCGGCAGGTGCTGGGCAAAAGCTCCAGTGAGTTAAAGTAAGCAACCCCGTAACGAATGAATAGAAAGAGAGGAAGATGATGTCGACAATGAGCCTTGAAGTGAAAGATGGAATTCACGTACTGACCTTAACCAATCACAAAGGAGAAAATACCTTTACCCTCGATGTGATGAATGAATACCTGGCGGCGTTAGACGTGGTGGAACAGTTCGAGGGGAATACGGCGCTAATAATTCGCTGCGATCATGAGAAAACATTTTCAACCGGCATAAATTTACAATGGTTGATGTCAGAAACAGAGCAAAACCAAAAAGCATTCATACGGGCGTTTGAGACGTTGCTCTACCGATTGGCGCTGTTGAACGCCCCCACGGTCGTATGCATCAATGGCAATGCCTATGCTGGCGGTGCAATATTGGCTTCGGCAGCAGATTTTCGCGTAATGCGATCGGATCGTGGTCGCTTCTGTTTGCCGGAGGTGAACATTAACATGACTTTCCCCCCGGTCTTGCTAGATATCATTAATCTATTGCCCAATAAACAGGCTCTGAAGCAT
>JBPCXM010000189.1:0-3710 GCA_051008535.1 Pseudomonadales bacterium
GCGAACTGTAATGATTCGCCTCGATGCCATTGCGCGTGTTCATTTGTACCAGGACGCCGTCGCCATGAGGAAGTCCATTAACGGTTTAGTCTCCATTGTCGAAGCCGAGATGGCACTGGATCCCTTCTTATGTAGCGGGCTGCAATATGTGGCGGGTGTTGCTCAAATTTGAGTAATAACGGTGTGTTACGGCGCCGGCACGATACATAATCTTTGCACTCTCATTCTCTACCAACACCAGGATTGACCTGGTGTAAAGAGGAGGGAATGACATGTTAAATACTTACTTCAAATACGGCGCTGTCCTTAAACGATTACGCGCAGGCCCGTTGGCAGATGCGATGGATGACATCGCCGATGGCTTTACTCTCGAGGGTTACGCGCAGCTGTCGGCGGTGCGATACCTGAGTCTATTGGGAAGCTTCAATCGGTACATTCAAGTAGCGGGGTGTACTACACCAGAGGCGATCAGTGAGGAACTCATGGCACGATTCCTTAAGGAGTTCCCCAGAACCGAGAGCACTCGCATTCTTGTCAAGACGGCTCTCGCTCATCTTTCTCGCTATCTTGACTGCACATACCCAGCAAGGATTCAACCCAGTATCAATTCAAACCCTGATGCGCCATTCCTGAGCAATTTCGATGCACATTTGCGTGATATACGCGGTTTACAGACAAGCTCGCGGCGGGAGCTCTTGCGCCTCGCCAGACGCATGCTCAATTGGTATAGGATTTATCGCCCTCATCAAACGCTGTCGCAGTTATCTGGCAAAGATGTACTCGCTTTTGTGGCGGTTGCCAGTCAACAGTGTGTGGCAGATACGACACGCTCGGACATGGTTTCCCACGTTCGTAACTTTCTCCGGTATTTGCATTGGGAAGGCATTCTTGATGAAGATCTTGCGCCTATGGTCCCGCGCACGCCGTGCTGGCGCATGAGCCGAATCCCAGAGCATCTTGCCTGGGATGACGTACAACAAGTCATCAATTCGATTGATGCAAGCACTGCCATCGGTATGCGTGACCGGGCGATTCTGCTCCTTCTCGCGACGACTGGTCTGCGTAGCCAGGAGCTGCGCCGATTACAATTGCAGGATGTTTGCTGGCGTACCAGCGAGGTCTACATTCGGACAACCAAGAGCCGTCGCGATCATCGCGTCCCGTTACTCGAGGAGGCCGGTAGCGCCCTGGCTGAGTACGTGCTGCAAGGCCGTCCTCAAACTGCCAATACGACGATTTTCCTTTGTCACCGGCCTCCAGTTCGCCCAATACGTGACAGCAGCACGTTGGCGGCGATCGTACGACGACACCTTGCCCACTGCAGTATTCATGCTGAGCGCGCCGGTGCACACCTTCTACGGCACAGTCTGGCAACCCGGATGGTTCAACAAAGCCGACCGATCAAGGACATCGCTGACCTGTTGGGACACCGCCACATCGATACGACCGCGATCTACATAAAAGTGGCACTTCCGCAGTTGTCAGGTGTTGCATTGCCATTCCCAGGAGGCCAATCATGAACGCATTTACTCACCTTGTTGCCGACAAAATAGAGGACTACATCACACTGTGTCGCTCCCTCGGTTACGTGTTTCAAACCCAGTCCGCTACGCTCAGAGCCTTCTGCCGTTTTATCGAGAGCGATGATCAGTCTGGACCGCTCACGGAGGATTTGGCACTGCAATTTATTCTCTCATGCGATGTAACACCCACCGTCCGTGCTCGGCGCTACAGTGTCCTGGGACGCTTCGCTGAGTACCTGTCGGTCTTCGATGCGCACACTCAACACTTTAGTCCACGGGCTTTTCCTCCTTCCCGGGCCATCACGCCGGTACAGATCCTCAGCGAGGGAGAACTTAAGCGGTTACTCAGTTCTGCACAGCAAATCTCACCACGGTTTCCAATGCGCGGACATACTTTGTACACGGTGCTGGGATTGCTTGCCAGCACGGGTTTACGTTCTGGCGAGGCGCGGCGGCTCGATCGCTCCAACGTCGATCTCGAACGCGGACTTCTCCAGATCCGTCAGACCAAGTTTCACAAGGATCGATTGGTTCCCGTACATGAGACCACGCGCCAGGCACTGGTTGACTATGCGGGCAAGCGTGATGTCGCCTTTCCTCAACCGAGGGCTCCGGCTTTTTTCCTCAATCTACGTGGTGGACGTCTATCATCTTCCGGTCTGTATCGAGCCTTCCATGAAGTGCGCACTGCCGCCGGGTTTGACGCCAGAGCAACCAGGCCGCTGCGACCGCATGACCTTCGTCATCGCTTCGCGGTTACCCGCCTGGTGATCTGGCATCAAGAGGGTATTGATGTACAGTCGCGTCTGCCACTTCTGGCCACCTACCTCGGTCATGTTCGCTACAGTGATACCGCCTACTACGTCACCGCCACAGCGGATTTGCTCGGTATCGCCGCGCAGCGCGCGTTTGCAAGCAAGGAAGGTGTATCATGAGCAATCCTCCTACACTTGGCTGCTTGCTGGAGTCATTCTTTCACAGGTACCTGGTTGAGCAGCGTAATGCCAGCCCCGTGACGTTGGCCAGTTATCGCGACGCCCTACGGTTGTTGATCCTATTTGCGGCCAAACGTACTGCTCGCAAACCATGCCAACTTACGATTGCCGATCTCGATCGGGATCTCGTGCTTGATTTTCTAAATCACCTCGAACAGGCTCGCGATAATAGTGTGAGTACGCGAAATGCACGACTGACGGCCGTCAGGTCCTTTTTCCACTACGTGGCGTCACGTGACCCCGCTTCGATGGGTATCGCACAGCGCATACTCGCTATCCCGGGCAAGCGCACCAAAACGGCGGTGCCGCAATTCCTTGAGCAGCCGGAAGTCGATGCGCTTCTGGATGCACCAGATCGCCAGTCAATTCGCGGCCGCCGCGATCACGTACTGTTGCTCTTCCTCGTGCGCACAGGGGCACGGATATCTGAGGCACTTGGGGTTGATGCCGTGGATTTGCATCTGGATCCACCGCCGCAGGTGCTACTACGCGGCAAAGGGCGCAAACAGCGCATGATCCCTTTGGTCGGTGATCTGGCAAAAAACCTCGCTGCGCTGTGTCGAGAACGAGGCATCGGTCCGGACGAGCGAAGTCCCATATTCGTCGGGGTACACGGGGAGCGACTGACTCGTTTTGGTGCGATCCATATCGTACGACGCGCGGCGAAACGCGCTGCCGAATGCGTTCCTCAGATCGCGCGAGTGAATGTTTCACCGCATTTACTTCGTCACACTTTGGCGATGAGGCTTCTTCGCTCGGGAGCGGATCTGGTAACGATCCAGGCTTGGCTTGGGCATGCGCAGGTAGCCACCACCCACCGTTACGCTGAGGCAGATGTGGAAATGATGCGGCGCAGCCTTGAACAAGCTCATGTAACACCGCAGTCAGCACCACGTTTCCGACCAAGGGACTCGGTGCTTCAAATTCTCGAAAACCGATGATTATTATGTGGCGGAGCCAGAGTTGTGAAACAGCATAGACATTCCATGTAACCAGCACCAAGTCTCTCCGCCGCCACATATTGCAACCCGCTACATAAGAAGGGTTATGTGACGCGTCACATAACCCTTCAACGCGGAGCTATTTGTGTTTTGCAACCGCCAGCGTTCCATTGTGAAGATGGTGGCCTGAGAAGGCAACGGCTTTGCGTTGCTCATGAAACGACTGGAGAAATCGTGTTTCAAATGGCCTC
>JBPCXM010000190.1:0-7377 GCA_051008535.1 Pseudomonadales bacterium
CGTGGTGCACAGCGCAGTTTGCAGGGCGAATTTTCCAGGGCTATCAATAAGCTGGTTAGCGAACTGACCGAACTGCGAGTCTTCGTCGAGGCCGCGCTCGATTTTCCCGAAGAAGAAATCGATTTCCTCACCGATGGGATAATCGCCCGCACCTTGAACGAATTGTTAGTGGATTTGCAAACAGTGTTGGATCACGCCCAGCAGGGCAACCTGCTCCGCGAAGGCATTCATATCGCTATTGCCGGGCGGCCTAATGCGGGTAAATCCAGCCTGCTGAACGCCTTGGCCGGCGAGGAAACCGCGATTGTCACTTCCATAGCCGGCACCACTCGCGATGTATTAAAAGAACGTATCGATATCGACGGCTTGCCGATTCATATCGTCGATACCGCGGGCTTACGCAGCAGCCCCGATGCCATTGAAAAAGAAGGCATGCGCCGTGCCCACCGCGCGTTCGAAGACGCCGACCGCGTTCTGTTGATGGTCGACTGCAACATCGAAACCGCGCTCGCTGCCGCCGAACTATGGCCAGATGACACAGCTTCGCCAACAATTCTCGACAAGGTCAGCGTGCTGCGCAACAAAATCGATGTGTGCGGCATCCAGCCTGGCATGCAGAGCGATGCGCCACAACCCACTGTGAACATTTCGGTAACCGCAAACCTGGGGCTAGACGACTTAAAGACCCATATTAAGGAAATAGCAGGCTACCACCCCGCTGCAGCCAGCCAGTTCACCGCCCGTCGGCGCCATCTACACGCCTTGCAGCAGGCGCAAAATCATTTATGCCACGGCCAACAACAGTTGGTGGAATTCGGCGCCGCCGAACTGCTTGCCGAAGACCTGCGCCAGACACAACAGGCACTGGCCAATATCACCGGCGCCGTATCAGTTGACGAGTTACTCGGTCAAATTTTCTCCAGCTTTTGTATCGGTAAATAGCTGCGAACAGACTGTGCATAGTAGTAGCACGAAATGTGGATAACATGGAGCATCTCGCGATAGCAAAAAAACAGGGGCAGAGTTCAGCTTGCTACGCCACAGCTTACGAGCAAGCTTAACGCCTGCAATACCGCTGTTATAACGCCCGATTCTCTTTGTAAGTTGCTAATTTTCTAAAGATTATTTTAACTATACACAGGGCTGGCCAGCCCCAATAACAACAATATTAAATACTCTCTATATACATATATATAAATAATACTTACTTAAACTATTTATATAGTTGTATATATCGTCAGTTCCGCGTGCTGCCCCCAAATTCTAGCCGCTCGCCAAAAAGCGCTTTCTCGCGCTTCTGCTACATTTATTAATAACAGAATATAAATTCACTGTATCAATGTGTTCAAGTTATAAGCAACTGTGGTTTTCCGAGTTCTCTACAATTTGTTTTGTCAGGCTACTGGTCGCGCCAAAATCTTTGTATTTTGTGCCTGCATTACGGCTCACTGCTGCTTGGCCGCAACGGAACAACGTTCGGCGGCATTTTTCTATGCCACATCTTTACCCACTCCCGAACTAGCCCAGTTCGACGATGTTATCGTCGAGCCCCTCAACACCGCCGCCCACGACATCAAATTTCTGCAGCGTGAGGGCTCGCAGGTATTTGCCTATCTGAGCCTGGGTGAAATCAGCGACAGTGAAGCCAAGCGCTTTGCGCTGCCGGAAAGTTGGATATTGGGACGAAACACGGCTTGGCGTAGCGGCGTTGTCGATCAGGTAAATCCTAAGTGGCGACAGTGGCTGTTGAGCAAGCGTATTCCAACGCTCGTCGCGAGCGGTTACGACGGTTTGTTTTTCGACACATTAGACAGCTTTCATCTGGTGGCAGACACGGATGAAAAACGCCGCGCACAGATCGCAGGTTTGGTCGAAACGATCCGTAGTATTCACAAGAAATATCCCAAGCTAAAACTCTATTTCAACCGCGGTTTTGAATTGTTACCGGAGGTAGGCGACCTGGTGCATGCGCTGGCGGTGGAATCGCTGTTTGAGGGCTGGAACGCGCAGCGAAAAAAATACCAAGCCGTGTCAGGAAGTGACCGCGAGTGGTTGTTGACCAAGCTTGGCGAGGTCACGGCCATGAACATACCGGTGACAGTGATCGACTACGTCGCGCCAGCGCAACGCGACAAAGCGCTAAAGATCGCACAGAAAATTAGCGCGCTAGGATTTACTCCGTGGGTCAGCGTTCCCGAACTCGACCAAATGGGGGCCAGTTTGTTGCGCCTTATACCGCGGCGCGTGCTTTTGGTATACGACTCGAAGCAAGGGCCGCTGGCGCTCAATCCCGCGCATATTTTACTTGGCAACGCGCTGGACTATCTGGGCGTGCGTGTCGACTATCACGACATTCGCATTGGTATGCCTAGCCAGCAGCTGGTCGGTTTATACGTCGGCGTCGTAACCTGGGTGCAGGACAGTAGTTTTGCCCACGCCAAACAATTCGAACAGTGGCTTGTGCAGCAGATCGATAACAAGATTCCCTTGGTCTTCTTCAATGGTCTTCCATTTCAAAACTCACGCCTGCTGGCAAAGCTCGGCCTGAAAAAACAAGCGAGGGCACTGAAAAAACCGATAAGTATACAGAAGCAGGCGGCGGAGGTAGGGTACTTCGAAGCACCGGTCAAACTGAAAAGTCGGGGCATTCAAGGCATTGCCAACATCAGCCAAACCAATACCTCGTGGCTGAGCCTTAAAGACGCCAAAGATAGCACGGTTGACCCGGTATTGATCGCTCCCTGGGGCGGTATGGCTCTATACCCTTACGTGAACACCGAAATGCGCCCAGGCTTTAAACGTTGGATTATCGAGCCCTTCGAGTTTCTGCGCAGCGCCTTGCAAATACGCAATCTGCCGATCGTCGATTCAACGACCGAAAGCGGTAGCCGTATTCTCACATCGCATGTCGACGGCGATGGCTTCGTTAGCCGCGCCGAACTACCCAAGGCGCCGTACAGCGCGGAAGTATTGTTGGAACGAATCTTCAAGCGCTATCAGTTGCCGCATACCGTATCCGTTATAGAGGGCGAGACTGGCAAGCAAGGTTTGTACCCCAAGCAGTCGCCAGATCTGGAAAAAATAGCGCGCGATATTTTTCGCCTGCCGAATGTGGAGCTGGCGAGCCACTCCTTTAGCCATCCGTTTTTCTGGCAGCCAGAAAAAATGAATTCCGATCGTAAAAGAGAATACGGCATATCGATGCCTATACCAAACTATCGTGTCGATTTGCGCCGCGAAATTATTGGTTCCATCGACTACATCAACACGCGCCTGGCTCCACCGGGAAAAAAAGTCAAAGTCATGCTATGGACCGGCGATGCATTGCCGGGTCACGAAGCAATAGCACTGACGCAGGAAGCCGGCGTGGTCAATTTTAATGGCGGCAATACCAAAGTCATAAATGGCAATCCATCGATAACAGAAGTGTATCCGCAGATACGACCCACGCCAGCGGGGCCGCAGATCTACGCGCCTATTATGAACGAGAATGTCTATACCAATGAGTGGCATGGGCCGTACTACGGCTACCGTCAAGTCATAGAGACATTTAAACTAACGGAATTGCCGAGGCGCTTTAAGCCGATAACTATCTATTGGCACTTCTATTCGGGTACTAAAAAGGCTTCTTTGCAAGCACTGTACGATATTTACGACTGGGCTTTGGCGCAAGATCACACCGCTATGTATATCAGCGAGTATGCACCGAAAGTAGAGGGGACCTATACCTCCTCGTTTGCACTCGCAGATGATGGAGCCATATATGTAAAGGGTTTGGGTTCGCTGCGCACCTTACGTATTCCCGACAGTCTGGGATACCCCGACTTACGCCGCAGCGAAGGGCTTGCCGGTTTTATCGATCTGTCGCAGGGGCGTTACCTGCACCTCAGCGCGAGCAGCGCAAAATTATATTTCCAAAAGCAACGCGAAAAAAACCAACCCTACCTGCGGCAGGCCAACGCCATGGTTGAGTATTGGAAAGCGAGCAAAAGCGGCGCCTCCTTCCGCCTTAAAGCACACGAGCCGATTAAATTAGAAATCGAAAACGCCAAGCGCTGCCGCATAAAAATTCGTAACAAATGGCACACAGGTACAAAGAAGGGTACCCGCCAAATTCTAAAACTCGGCATAAGGGATACTCAGAATGCGCTTCTGGTATGTCAATAATAATCGCGAGCGTATCTTTGATCATACATCATTGATACTGTTTTTCGCCGTTATCGTTGCCGTATTGATTTGGTTGTTTCCTCAGCAAGCGGAATTTAGAAAACAACTACCCGCCGACCAGGTAGACGCCGTGTCGATCGCCTATCTCGAGCTATTGTTAAAAACCGTTCCGGAAGACACGCCATTGCGCATCAATTTAATTCGACAGTTAACTCAAACTGGGCAACACAAAAAAGCGTTAGTACGGTTGAACTATTTGCTGGTGAGTTATCCTCTGGATTATGTTAGTACCATCGACCTGCTGCAGTTACAGATCCTTGCCCAGCTTTCTTTCAGCAACACCATTGGTGAAGACAAAAAAATTGCCTACCGCGGCACAGTTGAACAATTATTAATGAAAATGCAAAGCCAGAACTATGCGAATAGCGAGCGCCAAACTATCGCAGCCATTGCCCTGGCCGTTGGTAAACCTTTGTACGCGGCGAACCAGTACGTCTATTTGGCTGCCAACGACGCCAGCAAAACTTCTTACTGGTGGCAGCAAGCCGCGAAGTGGTATCTGGCGGCGGGTGAACAGCAAAAAGTTGCGCGCATTTACGTCGACCTTGCCAAAAGAAACCCCAAACCGTATTTGCAAAAGGCGATTGATATGTATCTTATGCTCGAACAACGCGAGCAAGCTTTGGAACTTTATAGCGAATATTTAAGCACTGTAGGCAATGACGTCCACATGCTGTCGGGTGCAACGCGGTTGGCCATCGACGTAGGGGATAAACCGCGTGCGCGGCAATATCTTAAACATATGCTCGCCAACTTAAGCGATGATGCTAACGCCATGCTACAAGCGCGCGACCTGGCCCTGGCGCTGGGCGACCTTAAGCTCGCCGTCAATGCCGCGCGAATTTGTTCGCTCCTTATGCCTGACGATTGGCGTCAGCGCGAAAAGCTGGCGCAAATTTATGAGTGGAACGGCATGCCCGAGCAAGCGCTGAAGGAATGGCGCAGGTTGATCGACCAACACCCAACGAAAAAGAACTTGCAACATACGCGCTATCTGGCAATGGCCTTATACGACTATGCGACCGTGCAGTATATTCTCGACAAGACCGGAAGGCGTCGCGCGCTGGCAGCCGATGAACTGAGTCTTCTGGTATCCGTCTATGAAAAGCTCGGAGACCCGGACGCTGGTGTCAAATACCTGCAGAGATATTTGCAGCGTCAGCCAAAGCAGCGGGGCGCGTGGCTGGGCGTTGTCTACCTGCAGGAGCGCATGAAGAAACTGCAAGACGCACTGGTGACCTGGCGGGAAATAGATCGGCGTTTCGGTTTGTCCGTGCAGGAAAGTCAAACACTCGCTGGATTACTGTGGTCACTGGACGATACCGCGGCTGCTTTGCAAGTACTGCGAAAATCGGCACCAAACGTAGCCGACGATGACGAGAGGTTCTGGCGCCTGCTGGCACAAATCGCCTGGCAGGAAGAAGAAGACCTACTCGCCATGCAAGCGCTAAAGAAAGCGATCAAGTCACCCGCCGATGTCACGCAACTGGAAGCCGATATTCTCCTGTTGATTGCCGACGAAAACTCCACCGACTTGCAGTTGCAGGTTGCCCAGAAGAGTTGGGAACGTTTCCGCCAACCGCACTATTTGATCGCGCAAATGCAAATGGCGCAGGCGCTGAAGCGCTGGGACGTGCTGGAGCGCGCGCTGGATGAGGCACTAGGTTATCGCTATTTGTTTGCCGGGAATGTGCAGTACTGGCTGCTCAAGGCCGGATTTGCCGAGCATGATGGCCGCGAACAGCAGGCGATAAATGCTTATGTGCAAGCCTTACAACTGTCGGGTGATAGCAGCGATGTGGCGCGGACCTTCATGTGGTTTCTACTGAACAGCAATCAACAGGAAAAGCTAGCGTTCTATCTGCGTAAATGGCGTAGCATGGCGCAACAGGACGCAAGCATGTGGCCTGTGTATGCAGTGGCGAGCAGCAAACTTGGGCGACATACCGAGGCCTTAAGCTGGTATGGTTTGTTGGTAGAAGAAGACGCAGATGATCTCGATATGCTAGTGGCCTATGCTGACACGCTGGAGATAGCCGGCCGCGCGACGGCCGCATGGCGCCTGCGCAAACATGTGTACAACAAAATGATGCAACAGCAGGCAAGCGAGCCGATTGTGGGTGACCGGCTGACCAATCAAATCAATCTAACATATACGCTAGCGGGTTACCGGGCCGCTTACGCGCACTTGCAGCAAACACGGGGTCAGCGCGGCGCGCAACAATGGCTGCCACAGCATACCAATCAGTTAATCGCGCAAGGCGAGACCGACGCGGTCAAATTCTGGCGCAAGTGGTTGCAGCAGCACGACCAGCAAGACCTGCCCGTGTTACAACGCATGACTTTGGCGCAGCATAACTACGATCGCGACGCGATGCAGGAACTGCTGCGGCGCGGAGAGATAACGCCTGCTATACGTGCTAATGCCCTGCAAAGCCTGGGCAGGAATAGCCAGGCGCTCGCCGTGGGACTAGAGGCGTTGCAGCCGTCGGCCGGCGACCAACAAGGTTTGCGTGAACTAACGGCACAACTCGGCAGCGAACGACCTAGCGGTTGGCGTGTGGACTGGCGCTCCGACCAGCTCGGCGGTATCGACCTGCGAGGCCCGGAGCTAAGCTGGGCGCAGAATTTCGATGATTGGCACTTGCAACTGGAGTTGCAAAACGCCGGTTACAGCAGTGATGCGCTAGTGGATTTTTCCGGTATTGGCGACGAAACGAATTTGCGATGGCGTTGGCTACGAGATACAAGGCACGGCCGCTGGTCGGTTAAACCATTGGCAAGTTGGCGTAACGATCAATCAATCTTCGGTCTGCAGGGGGAAGTAGAACGCCGCTGGGACTCACGTCTTAACACCACGGTAACAGCCGCGTGGCAAGACTTGCCGACCGTCACGCCGGTGCTGCGTGCGTTTGGCGTCTACGATCATATCGATGGCAGCGCCAATTACGCCTTGAGTGCGCGCGATAGCATCGCTGCGAATATTGGTCTCAATAGGTTCCAGGCGCGTCTCAGCGGCGACAGCTTTGCGAGCGGCTATAACGCCGGTCTAAGCTATTCGCACAGGCTTAACTTTGCCGATCCGGAATGGGCGATCACGGCCGGCGTCGAGTGGCAGAAGAATTCGGTTGATTCACGCTTTCCTGCCGA
>JBPCXM010000191.1:0-6956 GCA_051008535.1 Pseudomonadales bacterium
ACCAGGGCGACGCTTTGCTATTGGAAGTCGCCAGTTGTTTAAAGCTGTTTAATGGCTTGCCGAATTTGCTCACCAAAATTGTTGGTGATCTACAGCAGCTCGGTTATAGCCAGCAAATTGGTCTTGCATATACTCCGGAAGCAGCCTACCTGCTGGCGCGCAGCAATAAACCTATGCCAACGCACGCGCTTACACCTGAGGAGACTTTGCGACGGCTGCGGACATTACCATTGGCTCTTCTACGCTGCGCAACCGCCATTATAGAGAAATTACACAAGATGGGGCTTCGCACCATAGGTGATGTGTTAGGTTTGCCGACTGCCGCGCTAGGCAAACGCTTTGGGTTGGAGTTGCAGCAGTATTTACAGAAAATCAGCGGTGAACGTGATGACCCACAGTATTTTATTCAGCCCGCGCCAGTATTTAACAGCCACTTGTTTTTTCTTGATGCGATCGAAAACAGCCAAATGCTGTCCTTCCCCATGCAACGCCTGCTGGATGAGTTGTGCCAGTTTCTACACAGCCGTCAATTGCACTGCCAACAGCTTGAGTGGCATATGCAGCATATCGATAAGCAGCACAGTCGGCTGGTAATCCAGCTCACCCAGGCGCAGGCTGATAAACGCAACCTTATGAATCTAAGCCGCATCAAGCTGGAGCAGTTTCGCATCAGCACTAGCATTCATACGCTGGCATTAAAAGCCGAACAACTGCTGCCCGCCAAGGTGTACAACCCACAACTATTTCAAGACCATGACCGGCACAGTAGCGAGCCGTTGAACGTGGTGCTGGACAAACTCAGCGCCAGACTTGGTGACGATGCCAGTTATCAAATCTGCTGCCAGGACGAACACTTACCCGAATTAGCCAGCGTCACAACTCATACCACGAACAAAAATACCGCAAAAAAACAGGCCGGGGCAGCAAGTACGATACGCCCTGCCTGGTTACTGCCCCACCCTGCCCGCTTGCACGAGCGCCAACAACAATTGTATTGGCGCGGAGTGTTGCGGTTGCTGCACGGGCCGGAGCGTATTGAAACGCGTTGGTGGGAACAAACCGCGCGGCGCGATTATTTTATTGCGCAACATGAAAGTGGCGCGCTGTATTGGGTGTATCGAGACTTGCGTAGCCGGCACTGGTTTGTGCAAGGCATCTTTTCCTGATGAAGCCAGTAGCGCGCATTACAGGTGTACAGTACGCCGAACTGCATTGCCTGAGTAATTTCAGCTTTCTGCGCGGCGCATCGCATGCACATGAATTGGTTGCCCGCGCTGCCGAGTTAGAATATAGCGCATTAGCTATCACCGACGAATGCTCGCTGGCTGGTATCGTCAGGGCGCATGTCGCCGCGAAGCGACACGGTCTAAAGCTTATTATTGGCAGTGAGTTTTACCTAACGGAACAGCTTAGGTTGGTTATGCTGGCGCCGTCGAAAGCCGCTTATGCCGATCTTTCTACCTTGATTACCCTGGCCCGGCGACGCAGTGACAAAGGCGAATATCAGCTGGGTTTGGCTGATTTGGAAATTGGCACGCAGCAGAACCTGGTGATCTGGTTGCCAGGCTATAAAGATGCGCATAACTTCAATCATGTAAATAACTTGAAAACAATATTTAACAGTAGGTTGTGGATAGGTTTTAATAATTTACTTAATGAAAATGATCGGCAATGCTATACGTATTTTCAGCAGCTCTCAGCGCAACTGGGTATACCTATGCTGGCCTGTGGCAATGTGCATATGCACTGCCGACAACGCAAACCGCTGCAAGACCTACTCACGGCGATACGACATAACACTCCAGTGCAACAGCTTGGCACTGAGTTGCAAATCAATAGCGAGCAACATTTACGCCCGTTGTCCAAGCTGGCTCAACTTTACCCACCACAGCTACTAACAGAAACGCTAAGGGTCTGCGAGCTATGTAATTTCTCACTGAAGGAGTTGCGCTATGAATACCCACGTGAACTTGTGCCACCAACTTTAAACGCGCATCAGTATTTGCAGCAACTGGTTATGCAAGGCGCAGAAAAGCGCTGGCCTCACGGTGTGCCGCCAAAACTACAGCAACAAATTACAACCGAACTCACTCTGATTAAAGAGCTGCAATACGAATACTATTTCCTGACGGTATTCGACATCGTCTACTTTGCCCGCAGTCAAAACATTTTGTGTCAGGGGCGCGGCTCGGCGGCCAACTCGGTGGTCTGCTACTGCTTGTTTATTACCGAAGTCGACCCTGATAAGTCCTCGTTATTGTTCGAACGCTTTATTTCCAAAGAACGCAATGAGCCACCGGATATCGACGTCGATTTCGAACACGAACGGCGCGAAGAAGTTATTCAATACATTTATAAAAAATACGACCGCGAACACGCAGCACTTGCAGCCACGGTAATCACCTACCGACCGCGTAGCGCTATTCGTGATGTCGGCAAGGCGCTGGGGCTGGATGCGCTGTTTATCGACCAACTAGCCAAATCGCTGGCCTGGTGGGACCGCAAGGGCGATCTGCAGCAACGCTTTGAGGAAGCCAATATCCGCAACGGCTCTCGGCTGGCGAAATTATTTTTGCGAGGTGTGCACGATATTTTGGGGTTTCCGAGGCATCTGTCGCAACACGTGGGCGGATTTGTGATTACCCGCAGCCCGGTTAGCACGTTGGTACCGGTTGAAAATGCCGCCATGCCCGACCGCACGATAATTCAATGGGACAAGGAAGACCTGGAAGCCGTCGGCCTACTCAAAATCGATGTGCTGGCGCTGGGTATGTTAACGGCGATTCGTAAGTGCTTCGACCTAATTAACAGTTACCAGGATATCGACATTGATATGGCAAAGGTACCGAAAGAGGACCCTAAAACCTATAGTATGTTAACGCGGGGCGACAGTATTGGCGTGTTTCAGGTTGAGTCGCGCGCGCAGATTTCCATGTTGCCGCGCTTAAAACCGCGTAAGTTTTATGACCTGGTCATAGAAGTTGCCATTGTGCGTCCCGGTCCTATTCAGGGCGATATGGTGCACCCGTATCTACGCCGGCGCGAGGGCAGCGAACCGGTCACCTACCCTAACGACGAAATAAAGGCGGTACTGAAGCGTACGCTGGGCATACCAATTTTTCAGGAGCAGGTCATTAAACTCACCATGGTAGCCGCCGGCTTTAGCGGTGGCGAAGCCGACCAGTTGCGGCGCGCCATGGCCACCTGGGGTCGCAACGGTAATTTGCTGCAGTTTGAAGAAAAAGTCATCGATGGCATGTTGGCCCGCGGCTATGATTTGGATTTTGCCCAGCGCCTGTTCCGGCAGATAAGAGGCTTCGGCGACTACGGCTTCCCGGAGTCGCACTCTGCAAGTTTTGCTTTATTAGTGTACATCTCGGCCTGGCTCAAGTGTCATTACCCGGCAGCATTTTACTGCGCCATTCTAAACAGTCAGCCAATGGGTTTTTATTCGCCCTCGCAATTGGTACAAGACGCCAAGCGCCACAGCATTAAAGTGTTAGCCATAGATGTATTGCACAGCGATTGGCACTGTACGCTGGAGCTACAAGCTGATACCACTGCAGTGTATGAGCAAGAGGCTCAACCCTCACTGCGTCTAGGCTTACGTCTAGCCAAGGGCTTTAATGAAGCGGCGTCCGTGCGCATTCAACGGGCACGCCAAGAGGGCACGCTGCAACATGTGGAAGACCTTGCCACGCGCGCACAGCTAAGCCGGCTAGAGGTAGAAGCGCTGGTCAGCGCCAATGCCTTAAGCGCGCTGAGCGGCCATCGGCATCAAGCGCATTGGGAAAGCGCGGCCATTGAAGCCCGGCGCCCACTAATACAAAACCATAAGCACGCGCTGCACGACGGCATTAACCTGGCAGCACCGTCGGAAGTACAGGAGCTGCTGGCCGATTACCAAAGCACCGGCCTGACATTGCAGCGCCATCCCATGGCTATCTTGCGTGAGCACAATCCGTTTATTCGTTGCAAAACAGCCAAGCAGTTGCAACTATTGAACCATGGTCGATTCGTTAGAGTCGCCGGCGTAGTGACCGGCCGACAACGTCCCGGCAGCACATCTGGTGTGGTGTTTCTCACCCTGGAAGACGAAACTGGCAATGTTAACGTTATTGTCTGGAAAAACGTGCAACAACAGTTTCGTCAAGCGCTGTTAAATTCCAGACTGCTTATGGTGAAAGGCAATATGGAACGCAAGGATTCCGTCGTGCATGTCATTGCCGGCGAGTTGGTCGACCAGAGCAACGCGTTACAGGGCTTTTACAACAAGTCACGCGACTTTCATTAACACTCGCAAAGCTACCGTTCATCCCGCCGCACCCATGAAAGTTAAGCTCTTATTGATATAAGTTCGCTAACTATTTGTATAAAAACAATTTAAAAATTCTCTCTATCTCTGCCACTCGACGAGTGGTCTATTTTTAACCAAATCGTAACTGTACACTTTGTGATCAACATCACGTTTCTATTGTGATGCGTTTTACACGCCGCTGGTGACCCCGCCATGCGTTTGACCAAGGCACAGACTTTTATGCGATTCAGAATTTGTCGAACATCCGTCGCTCAACTACTCATTAGCACCTTATTGCTGAGCACAAGCGCGACGCAGGCTGCTCCACTAGGGTTGGCCAAACCACTGCTTGCCAACTATATCGCGCCTTACCAGGATCCCAATGCTGGGCACGCGTTAACTCATACACCTACACCACTTGTAACCACCAAAGACACACTCCAAAACAAACTGCGCAATGTACCGCAATGGCTTGGCAAGCTTGATACCGCGCGATACGTTCAGTTGGCCACACGGCACTTTGATCAATACGAAAATGGAACCGACCTGAACACGCTAAGCACACAGCTGGAGCACGACTTTGCGCAGCGTCTATTGGCAAAATACGTCGAATACAAATTATTGGCCCGAACCGGGTTGTGGTGTGATCTGCAAATACAGCAGGGCAACCTCGCTACTCAAGCTAAGGCCGTACGCTACCTGTTATGGTTAACAGGCGACTACGAAAGCTCCGAAGGCTTGATCGACGACGGGATACAATTGTGCCAACAAAGGCCGCAGCGGGCATCCAGCGCCGAATACAGATTGAGCGCGACACCCTTCGACAACAGCCAGCTAAATAACAGTATCAAAAGCTTTCAGCAACGCCACGGCATCAAAGCAAGCGGCAATCTCGACAAAAAAACAATCCAACTACTCAGCGAGTCACCTGCTTCAATTGCAGAACGAATTCACCTTAACCTGCAGCGCATGCAATCGATCAATACACCATTGCAGGGACGCCATATCGTCGCCAATATTCCCGAGTTCAAGTTGGCATTGCGCGAAGGCACCGACACGGTTTTGGAACTAAAAACAATTGTCGGCAAACGTAGCCGGCCGACGCCTGAGTTAACCCTACAGATGACCCACGTCGTGCTAAATCCAAGCTGGGGTGTACCGCGAAAACTGGCAAAACTCGATATTATTCCCAAAGTCATACGCGACCGCGACTATCTGGTGCGTAAGCAATTTAGTGTATATAGCCGCAGCGGAGGCAACGAAACTCGCATACCGGCGGAAAACATTGATTGGTCGGCGATGCAAAAAAACTTTCCTTACTATTTGCGCCAGGCACCCGGAAAAAACAATGCGCTCGGACAATTCAAATTTGTTACACCCAACGCGCGAGCAATCTATCTGCACGATACAAACAGCCGCGGCTTATTCCGCAAAAATGTAAGAGCCTTTAGCTCTGGTTGCCTGAGGGTTCAAAATCCAGGCCTGCTAGCGCAACACGTTATGCACAACACCGCTTATGCGTCGCCCGATCATCTGCGCAAAAAGTTACAAAGTGGCAACACTCGTTCGCTGCGCGTTGCGGATGGTCTACCCGTCTACATCGTTTACTGGACTACTTGGGTGGATGCCAGCGGTCAGTTGCAACAGCGCGACGACATTTATGAAAAAGACATATTGCCGCAAGCGAAACCGATGTTTGCGCGTAACGATGCACGCTAGGACTGTTAGGTGCTGGCTGTTTCAACTAAACTAATTGTGTAACTAACCGCCAATATTGACATCGAGCCAGCAGTTCCTGGCTCACTCCCGATACTTGGCATACTTTTAACGATGTGTAGTAGATATCTTAAGCATGAATAGCAGAAACACACTAAACCGAAGATCATTTCTAAAATATACCGGCAGCGCTGGTGCTTTCGCCAGCTTTCCCGCCCTCGCGGCAAACACAACACAGGAAAAATTCCTGGGGTTTTACCATCTGCACACCGGCGAGCGGCTGAACATCCCCTATTGGGCCGAAGGCAGTTACCTGCCCGACACCTTGGCCCATATTAATTACCTGTTGCGTGACTTTCGCGCCAAAGAAACCATTACTATGGACACCACACTGCTGGACGCACTGCACAAGTTGCACACCACGCTTGGCAGCAAAAAAGACTTTCATGTGATTTCCGGCTATCGCTCGCCAGCAACCAACGCGAAATTAATGCGGCAGGGCCGCAGTGTGGCGAAGAAGAGTTTTCACATGAAGGGTCAGGCCATCGATGTGTACCTTCCCGATGTATCGCTCAAGCGCCTGCACCGCGCCGCCATCGACTTAAATATTGGTGGTATAGGCTATTACCGAAAAAGCGGTTTTATTCATATCGACACCGGACCAGTTCGACGTTGGGGTTAGCTTTTTAAGCCCCCGGATCGAACGCAATCGGCATAGATTTAATACCATTGATCAGCGTCGAGCGTAACCACACGACATCGCCCGTCAATCGAGGATTTCGCAGCCGCGGAATAATTTCCTCGAAAATAACTTTCAACTCTAGGCGCGCGAGATGCGTACCCAGACAAAAATGCTCGCCAATGCCAAACGCGCGGTGTTGGTGTTTGACGTCTTCACGCTGCGGTCGCGTCACGTCAAATTTGTTCGGCTCAGCGAATACAC
>JBPCXM010000192.1:0-6630 GCA_051008535.1 Pseudomonadales bacterium
CCTGAACAACCCCCTTGACCTCTTCACCTAACTCTTCATTGGGTACGCCAAACACGGCAGCATCGGCCACCTTTGGGTGGGTAATCAACAGGTTTTCGGTTTCCTGGGGATAAATGTTGACGCCGCCCGAAATAATCATGAATGTCGAGCGGTCGGTCAGGTAGAGATAGTCATCTTTCAGGTAGCCCATATCGCCGACTGTGCTCATGCTGCCATCTTTTGACAATGCTTCCCGAGTCTTTTCATCGTTGTTGAAATAGCTGAACTCGGTCGCTGTCTTGAACCAGAGTTCACCAGATTCCCCTGGCGGTGCAGGATTGCCGTCCTCATCCAGGATATGCAGATCACCGAGCACGACCTTGCCGACGCTGCCTTTGTGTGCCAGCCATTCCTCGCTATTGATGGTGGTAAAACCTAATGCCTCAGTTGCACCGTAGTACTCATGAATGATCGGTCCCCACCAGTCGATTATCGCTTCTTTGACCGGTATGGGGCAGGGCGCGGCCGCGTGCACAACTACTTCCAAGGAGGACAAATCAGCCTTTGTTCTCACTTCTTCCGGCAGTTTTAACATCCGGCTAAACATCGTGGGCACCAATTGGCTATGTGTCACCTGGTATTGACTGACGAAATTCAAGTACTCCACAGGATCAAATCGCTCCATGATGATGGCAGTCCCACCGACGCGAATCGCCAGTCCAACCGCCCCTTGCGGTGCCGAATGGTACAGCGGTGCTGGTGACAGATAGACCATGTCTTCCCGATACTGCCAGAGATCTTTCAAAAAATTAAAAAGCGGCAAAGGGTTGGCGGGACTGGTTTCCTCCAGCGGACGAAGAATCCCTTTGGGCCTGCCAGTCGTGCCCGACGAGTACAGCATCGAAGTCCCCAGGAATTCATCATCGATCGACGTGGCGGGGTAGGCGGCCACTGCCTCCTCAAAATTGGCGATCCGGTCGCTCTCACTCGCAGCACCGACGACAAGGCACTTAACGACGCCAGGGCTGGCTTTCAGCGCCTCCTTGGCTATTGGGAGTTTTTCGGCGGATGTGATCAGAATTTTCGATTCACTGTTGTTTAGGATATATGCGAGCTCGTCATGCTTGAGGTAGGAATTTACGCAAGTGTAGTACAAGCCTGAGCGTTCTCCGGCGCCGCCGCATTCGAGATAGCGACTGTTGTTCTCCATAAAAATAGAATAATGATCCAGTCGATTCAGACCATGATCGCGCAGCAAGTGCGCAAGTTGATTGGTCCGCCGTTCATACTCTCGATAAGTCACCGCTTCCCCGCTGGCCGCCATGATAAACGCCGCCCGGTCGGGGTTCTTATTGACATAATCGCCTGCATACATGATGTTATTCGCCTCTCGTTATACAAGTTGGCTTTGATAGTCTGGTGTTCTGTCTACTCACACGATAAGCCTATCGTAATTCGTCCAAGAAAACATGATAAGTAATTGGCAAAAGAATGGTCGTGGGTCCAGAAAACACATATCTCGGGAACCCCAATGACTCAATCATCAAATCCTGCGGTTTCGGCTATTTGCTGGTACCAGTCCACGCCTTGCTTGTCGCGGCTGCAGGTGATGCGACGCCTGCCTAGCAGGCAGTTCAAGTGCGCCAGGGTTTCCCCGGTGGCCAGGCCCAGTAAGCCCTGATCGATCTCGCGGCTAAAGAGCGGGGGAAAGCAGTCTACCGCTCGGCGGGGTTGGTCGAGGTATTCAAACAGGCTTCTCAAATCGCGGTTGTGGGCTTCAATCAACTGATTTAACCGTACGTGCAGTCCATAAAAGGGCGCCTCATGGGCAGGCAGCACTAGCACGTCATCCGGTATGATCTCGCGAATCCGGGCACTGGAGTTGAGCCATTCGCGCAGCGGGTCGCCGTTGGGCTCGGTGGGGAAAACACTGACATTGGGCGTTATTCGCGGTAACACCTGATCACCCGAAATTAACAGTTTCAGGGCAGGACAATAGAGTGCCGCATGCTCCGGGGAGTGCCCGCTGCCAACAACCACCTGCCAATAGCGGCCGCCTATGGTAATAGTCTCTAGGTCCACCAGCCGGCGGAAACTCTCGGGTAGGGTCGAAATGGAGCGGCCAAAGTTACCGAATTTACCCTTGTAGCGCTCCAGTTGCTCGTCGCTGTAGCCAGCTGCCCGGTAGAAACGCAGCGCCACCTCCGGCGCTTCCCGACCCGTGTCCGCGGCCATGGCCCGGCACATCAGGAACTCCTCCCGCGCCATCCACAGTTCACAACCGAAGCGCTCCGTCAACCAACCGGCCAGGCCCACATGATCCGGATGCATGTGGGTACAGACCACACGCTTGACGGCTTTACCCCGCATAAAACCGGTGAATAGCTGATCCCAGATCTCCCGCGCGCTGGTGAGGTTGAGGCAAGTGTCGACTACCGTCCAGCCATCCTCATCCTCCAGCAGCCAGATATTGATATGGTCCAGTGACATGGGCATCGGGAATCGCGCCCAGTACACACCCTGTGCAATCTGCTCAGGCTCCCCTGGCTTGGGGTCAGCACCTCGGCTCCATGGGTAGGTTAAGCCCCTATACAGTTCAGGTTGCTCTTTTAGCATCGGCGCACTTTTTTCGGCGAGATAGGGAGGGCAACTATTGTCAGGCCTTAGTGGACGCTTGTCCAGCGAGGGTGCTAATCGTGGGTGGACATTGTAAGCACTGTCCAATGCGCGAGGCGTGTCTACCCAAGAGCCATAAAAATCGTGCACGTTACATCTACAGGAACCTCTACCAAAGCGACATTCTAAAACGTGCAGTGCCTTCCCCCTTACTTTTAAGCCCGTTGTTGTCTTATGTAACCGTATACAGAGTGATACAGTGCTATTTCTTGCATCAGGTGGCAACTATCGAAGCGGATCCGCGCTACAGCAGCCGACTACTGTGGAACCCCTGATCCAAAACACTTCGTGCAAGCAGAGGGGCTATATCAACAGCCCGTCAGGATTACATTTGGCTTATTGGCCCCATAAGATGCTGAAGCCCATACAAAAAATGAAAATCAGCAATCTGTAAATGAGCTTTCCAAAGTACATAAGCCTGCTTTACTCTGTCTATTTAATATACCGTCGCCGTAGGCGGCGGTGCATCTTGCGCCTAATTATTGAAAACTAAACGTCGTGAGAAATCGAATGGCTAAATTGAATCGCCACTTATTTACGAGGTACTGATATGCGCTACCTTCCTCGGAGAGCCGTCTGTGAACAGTTCGCTCCGGAATATCCAGCATTTCAACTAGGTTTTTCATTTTAGGAATATATTCTTCCCTGGCATTTTTACTTTACACCGCCAGTATGTTCTAAGGCCGGCAAGATTTTTTCTAAACAGTTGTTAGTTCATTACATTCGTAACACTTTGCCTTGCCAAATCAAGATCCGATCGATACAGTCATCGAATCGCATCAAATTATCGCCAGCTCATTCGATCGGCAGCGAAGCAACTGCCATCGTTGGACGGGTACAGAAAAATTGAGAAATCAAACACTGACGAGTTTAAGGAGGCTTAACAGCATGAGAATAACGGCTGTTCGATTGGCAACATGCGGTTTATGCGCGGTTCTGGTTGCCTGCGCGACAGGCTTTAAAGCCACGTATGATTCAGATCCTGGTCATAACTTTAGCACATACAAAACGTTCACCTGGGTTTCCAAGCGTCCGATGATTCGCGCGTCGGGACCCGCTAGCGCCAACCCATTGGTGGAACCGCGGGCCATGACTGCGCTTAAAGACCAGCTGACCGCCAAGGGATATCGCTTCGTCGAGATTAACGAGCCTGCTGATTTTGCAATCGCGTTTACTGTAGGCGCGCGAGATAAAATCCGGGTGACATCTTACCCGTCGACATATGCCGGTCGCCGTGGTGCGTGGGGCTGGGGCGGCGGCTACTACGGAAGAGAGGTCGACGCGCGACAATATACCGAGGGTGTGCTAGCCGTGGACGTATTCGACGTTAAAAAGAGGGCGCCAGTTTGGCACGGTGTGGCGTCGAAATCGATCACAAAATCCGACCGTGCAAACGCTACGGAGACTATCGGCGCTGCCGTCGCAGCCATACTGGAGGGCTTTCCATCGCCCCAAGTAGCCAACTAAATGGCGTGACGGTGACGATGTAGTTTCCTGCTTGCGGTGCCAACTAAAACGATATACTTTTTACTGTTCGCTGTAGCATGTCCCGCCAGCGCAGGACAATTACATCTAATCAATGGGGATCGGATCAGCGGCGAGCTAGTGCGCATAGACGCTAAGCAAATCGTATGGAAATCGCCGATACTGGGTGAGTTAAAGGTGCCAAAAGACCAAGTTTTAACACTCAATAGTGATACCTATCTCGAATTTCAAAAAGCGTCAGGTGAAGCTGATGCCAACTGCAAAATTCGCGTTGAACATGGCGATGCTATCGTCAGTTGCAATAAGGAAGAGATACAACAATCAACCTTGAATTCCATTAAGGCCGAACCTCCACAACCTGCTTGGAATTCCGATGGCCGCATAGACCTAAGTGTGGAAAGAGACAAAGGTAATGTCGATGAACAAGAATTCGAATCCAATGTTCAAGTGCGACTACAGCATGGCCAGTTTGCACATGAATTTGACTTCGAAGCAGAACACGAAACCAGTGACGACGAGATTAAAGAAGAAGAATATGAGGTGGCCTACCAATTGGATCGCTTTTTCAAGCCCTCCAGGCTGGGGTGGTACGGCTACAGTCGTTTGGAATGGGACAAGGACCGTTTCCGGTTGCCAGAAGAATGGGTGAGCTTGGGTATCGGCCTTGGTTACCAGTGGCGCTACAGCAAGGCGGTGCGGTTTCGCGCGCAACTGGGAATAGATCACTGGGAGTTAGATGGAGTGACAGAGGCGGTAAAAAGGTCCGCGACTGGCGGTCGCTGGGTATTGGATTTTAGTTACCTGTTCCCCAGAATTGGCGACCTGACACTCTTTCATCGTCAGGAAGGTGTTTGGGAGATTCAGGAACCGGCCAACTTTTTCCTGGAAGCCAAAACTGGGCTGCGTCTGCCCATACGTGCGCGCCTCTATATCGAGGTATCAATTGATTATGAGAATAACAGCACTACCGATGAGATCGATGTTCCACCCGATAATACCGAATGGAATCTGGGTTTAGGCTATCGTTGGTAACCACAAAATCAAAATGAGAGGCGTATAACACGTGATAAAACCGATGAAGATTTACCCAATGGCCTTGGCGTTGATGTTGTTCAGCGCAGTCCCCGTTGTCTGGGCCAAGGCCGAGGCAACCGCGACGCCCGCTGCCGGCATCGCTCAGTTCCCGCGCCGCTACGAGGGGGATCTCGGCACGGTTGTCACCCATACGCCACAAATCGACAGCTGGGAGAATTTCCAACGGGTCACCGCGCGCTCGGCCGTCGCGGTGACTCCCGCCGGAGAAACAGACCCGGCCTACGGCGTCATTGAGTACACGGCAAACACAGACACCAACCTCGAACGACACCTGGTCTCGGTCGAGGGCACTAAGATCACCAGCATCACTTTTCCCGACGCCAGCGCCAAGCGGAAGATAACGCTAGAACGTGTGCTGCGTGAAACGCTGCCGTCCGCCAACAAACTGGTGCCGCTCGACGTCGTGTTGAACTATATCGCGCCAAATGCGGCAGTGCCGGACGAGGAGGGGTTGTCGTTTAATCCACCTCCGATATTCTACTCCAGCACCCCTGCGTTTCTTGTCATGACCGACGGCGAGCCGCTGCTCGCGCCCATCAAGGACAGTAAACTTAAATACGTTATTAATACTAATTGGGATTTGTTCCGCCACAAAGACAAGCACTGGTACATGCGAGAAGACACGCGCTGGTTGAAAAGTAAGGCGGAAGGTCTGGATGGTAAATGGAAATACACCAAGAGAGTCCCGAAAGACTTCTCCAAGTTGCCCGATGATGGAAACTGGAAGGCGGTAAAGTCGGCAATCCCACCGGAGAAAACAAAAAAAACGGTGCCCACCTTATTCGTCAGCGAACGGCCGGCGGAGTTGATCCTCCTGGACGGTAAGCCGGCATGGAGTACGGTCGGCAGCGCGGGCCTGCGCTACGTGACGAATACCGAGAGCGATCTGTTTATCTGGGAGAAAAACTACTACTATCTGGTGTCTGGGCGCTGGTTCACGGCAACGAAATTGCGCGGGCCATGGGCATTCGTGAAGGATCTACCCGAGGCCTTCGCGGCCATTCCGCAGGATCATCCCAAAGCGCACGTTAGGGCCGCCGTTGCAGGAACGCAAGAGGCTCGCCTTGCCACGCTCGAGGCGATGCTACCCCGCAAAACCACCATCCGTCGTGACGCCGGTAAAAATGTCACTGTGGTCTATCAAGGAGAGCCGAAGTTCGAGGCGATTGACGACACCAGTATCATGCGGGCGGTGAACTCGCCCGACGATGTCTTCAAAGTCGGCGACACCTACTACCTCTGCGCCAACGCCGTTTGGTATAAGTCCACAGCGCCGACAGGGCCGTGGGTTGTGGCCGATTCACTCCCCGCTGAAATCTACAAGATTCCTGCTTCTTCACCGTCTTACCACGTGACCCACGTACACGTATACGAAAGCGACGATCGCACTGTCTC